>DATEMG010000402.1:0-10400 GCA_035275805.1 Blastocatellia bacterium | reverse complement strand
GCGGACTTCGACGCCTAATGCCGTCCTGCTCATTGCCCCGATGACCTTGATCTCGACCCCGGCGTCGGCCTGGCTTTCGAGCAGCCTGATCATACGCGAATCGGTGAGCTTGCCGTCGTAAATCAGCAGTTGCTTTTTGGCGCCCAGAATGAATTCGGAGAGCCTTCGCCTTGAATTGACCGGGCTGATGACGAAATGCTCGGCCTCCACCCTGTTTGACTGGCCGTTGACGTCAGCCTCGAACAATCGGACAGCCTCGGCGATGAAGTTATGCTTGTCAGTGATTACCCCGAAGCTGCGGCTGTGGTGGATGTCGAGGAATGTGAAGTTGAACGTCAGCAGGTAGAGCGTCCTCCGGTCGATGATCATCATCTTGGTGTGATAACGAACCAGATCCTCGGCAGTGCGCGTAACTATCACGCCACGCTCCGCCAGCCGGCGCTCCAGTTTCCTGATCTCTTTCAGATCCTCTTTATTGGTGTAAGTGACGAGTGCGTGGACACGAACGCCGCGGGCGGCGGCGACGACAAGTTCCTGCTCGATCTCAAGGCGGTCGAGGCGATAGAGGATAACCTCTACGCTCTTTTCCGCCTGTCTGATTCCTTCGAGAAACGGCTCAATGCCGTCGCGTGGTTGAATGATAACCTGCATTACGATTAGATTCGTTCGCTACCGCCCGCGGCGCTGCTTCGCTACCTGGCGGCAGCCTGAAGTTCATTGATGCGTTTGCGAATCTGCGCGGAGAAGCCTTCGGTCTCGGCCTGAGTCGCGCCAGCCGCGCGGAACGCGTCGCGGAGCTGGTTGTCGCTCAACTTGCCGACTACGCCCAGAAACCATCGCGCGTGGTCGCTAGGGACCGAACGCAGAGCGCTCATCTTGCCGGAATAGTGGAAGTTGACCGCGCCGCTTTTCGCCCCTTCGATGAATCGCTGTTTGGAATAATCGGCCAGATCCCATTTGGTGTGTGACAGGAATCCGCCGGTCTTGCCGAAGGTCCCGCCCCAATCCGCGACCAGATACCAATCCTTGACGCCGCCCTTGCCGTCATACATACCGAGCACATTGTTGTTGGTCGTCTTGGCGTCCCAGTTACTAAGCAGGCAGTTCAGAATCGCCAGTCCCGAAAGCTCCTTCGTGCCGACGAAGGGATTACTGCCCCAGTCCCAATTGACGCGGCGGCGCGCGATGTTGTCGGGCCGTTTTTCGGCCATGGCGTTGGCGAACGATCCGTCACTGCCGACGAATTTTCTCGCGCGGCTCAATCCCGTTACGCCGTTCACTTTGCCGGACGGGACGAAATAACTCTCTTCGACCATATACCCGCATGCCCAGGCCAGGCGGCTGGCGGCGATTTCGGCATGCACCTCCTCGTCGAACTTGAGATTCCACTTCACGCCGTTGGCGTCAATGATTTTGATCTTCGGGTTGGTGCCGGTCGTGTCCTCCTTGTCGAATTGGAATGGCGGCTTCGGCTTGCCTGTTTCGCTGCCGATACCCAAAATCAGATTCAGCTTTGAAATATCGCCGCGATCCTCCCATAGCGCTGGAACGCCTGATTGCGCAGGGGCGGCGGATTCTGCCTTCGATTTCTTCTCCTTCTTCGATTCTTTCCCCTTCTCCTTCTGCTTATTTTGCGCGGACGCGGAAAGGATCGAGCCGGCGGACGCTGGAATCGAATTGTTCATTACGGTAAAGCCGACGATGAGTGTTAATGGGCCGAGAAGCGCTAAGGCGCAACGAGATACTTTAGACATAGGATTTCCTCCGTCGTTTGGGACAATCTGCTGGTTGAGGTATGGCGTCTGACAGGATTTCCGCCAGACACATGTGGCTTATGCATGTATATTCAAAGAGCTAAGTAAAATATCGTCGACTTCTATTACTTGTAATCGAGCTTCAGATAACTGCCGAAGTCACCGACCACGAAAGCGTAGCTGCGACCGTTGATCGTCACGCTGGTGACGCCCTCAGGCTTCTGTTTGTCTTCAAGTGTAATCAATTTGTTCGGCGTCGGATTCTGACTTTGGCCGTCCCATTCCCAGAGGTTGAAATCCGCCCTCTTCGTGCCTTCGGGCGTGCCGGAGATGATCAGGAAGCTCTTCAATTGCGGATCGTAGGTGATGTCACGCACGGCCTGGCCGCCGAGTGATAGAACGATCACCTCAGGCTGATCGACCTTCAAATTTTCACGCGTGAATTTCCCACGTGGATCGCGCAGTTTGATAGGCACGAGCGCGGCCTGTCCCCCCTCGCCTCCGATTTGCGGCCCACGCAATCCAACCAGCAATCTCTCATTGTTAGGATCCCAGGCGAGGCCTTCGATGTTCAACCCGCCTTGCCTCCCATCCGGCGCTCCGCTGGTGGCTATAGTCGTCACATTTTGAAGGAGGAACGAACGGAAATCGGTGATGATTTCGGGCTGGCCCCGAAGCGTCCGCGTTTCGGGATTGATCTCGAAACGGACGATCGCGTTCCGCTCGCCCTGGCTCGGGTCCGATTGAGAAGTGACCAGGTAGAAAAATGAATTCCCGTAAGTGAGGGCTTCGGGGTCATCGAAACTCACGTTGAGTGGGATCGGTTTGATATCGCCGACCTGTTTGCCGTTCTCGTCAAGTTGCATCCAAGCGACTTCGCCTTTGCTGCTGTCCGGGACAAAAAGTACGCCGTTCAAGCCTGGAGCGAACGCGACGCCTGAAGCCTCAACGGTCACGATAGAGAAGAATCCCAGGTCGAACTTTTTCCATTCGGCGTTTCGGGTGAGCCTGTCGCCTCGCGTGATGGTCACGCCGCCGCCGCTGTCAGTTCCTCCGCCCGTTTTCAACCCCGATTGGATGAGGTAGATGGTCACAAACCCGGTAGCCACTGCGCCGAGCACCTGGGCCACGATGCGGCTCAGGGCGTTAGCGCTGAACCAGCTGTTTTTTTCTTTTTCCTTCTTCTTTTTCTTTTTATCACCCCTGTCATCATCGCCGTTCGCGGCGGATTGCGCCAGCGACCACGAGGCGGCGTCGCTTCGCTGTGGCGCCTGGGCCACGTAGGTCGGGGGGCGCGTCGTGGCGCGGAGTCGAATCTCATTGATAGCGTCGGCCGAGAGCCGGGCGGTCTTATTCTCCGTAGTTTCGGCCGGATTGCGGAAGGTCAGCAGCGCCTGGCCCAACTGGATCTTGTCGCCGTGCTGCAACACCTGCGATTCATTGCCGAGTTTGCGCCCGTTGACGAAGGTGCCGTTGCTGCTGCCGAGGTCGACGATGTTGTAACCGCCGTCGCGCGCCAGCACTATGGCATGAGTGCCGCTCACCGTCGGGTCCGAGAGCACGATGCGGTTGTGCGGGGCCTTGCCGATCTCGGTTTCGAGCTGATCGAGCGCCGCCTCGATCTTTTCGCCGGTCGGCATTACGCCGACCAGGCGGGGTTTGAAGAACTTGTCTAGATGCGCGGCGATCTCGCCCGGCGTCGCCAGGCGCAGCGAAGCTTTTTTGCCCGTGACGCGCTCCGCCTCATCAACCGTGGCCTTGTCGGTAGGGTCGGCGACGGCAAGCGCCAAACGGTCGGGCTGCATTACGATCGGGCAGACCAGCCGTTCAAGCAGGAATTGGGCGCGCAGCGCCGCGGCGACGGGCGCGTCAACGTCCATCGTCGTTAATTCGACCGGAGGAAGGTTGAACGTACGGCTCATCAGGTCGCGCAACTCCGTCTCATTAGTCAGTCCTTCTTCGATCAGGGCGCGGCAAAGACGGCGTCCGCGCGCGTCGCGCCCGCGAATGCGTTCGACCTCGCCCTGGGCTACCAGGCCGGAAGAGACCAGCGCGGCAGCCAGCGCGTCTTCGGTCAACGCGGCGGCTTTAGGAGAAGGCGGCGCCGGAGGCGGAACCGGCGTCCCGGTCGCGTTCATAATCAGCGTGCGCTGCGGCATCGTCAGGGTATCGCCCGCCTCTTTCAGCCGGAACGTCAACGCGCAATGCCCCATCTTAATCAGATCGCCGTGCTGGATGGCGCGCGGTTCGGCGCCTAAGCGCGCGTCGTTGACCAACGTCCCGTTGCGGCTGCCGAGATCGTTGATTTTATAAGCGCCGTCCTCGAAGCGGATGACAGCATGCGCGCTGGATACCGAGGCGTCTGCAAGGATGACATCGTTTTGCGGCCCCTTGCCGAGGGTCACTTCATTCTGTGTTATGTCGCGCTCAACCACGCTGCCGTCGCGCAATATTATGCGCAACGTGGCTTCCGGCTGCGGCGATTTTGCGTCGTCTTTTGGGACCGCCATAGTCGTTCGTTTGGGAGATTGCCCGAGAGACGCGCTGTTCGGAGCAACAGCCTTCTCCGGCGTTTCAGGCGCCGTTTCATGCGCTTCAAGCGAAGCCGCCGGCTGGTTTATGTCAGTTTGGCCCAACTGCGCGGATATTGGGCGCAAATCGGCCCCGCACTGGTTACAAAACCGGCTTATTTCACGCGGGATCGGGGCCTTGCATTGAGGACATACGTTAATCATTCAGGATATGTCAAAGTCACTCACGCCTGCGGACAGGCCGTGAAAATCATTTTATAACTTCAAACAGCCACGGATGCTAAATCAGTTTGCGGGCTAAATCAATTGTGACTGGGAATGGGGAACGGGGAATGGGGAATGGGCAATGGGGGGAATTCGGAGCTAGAGCTCGCTTTGACAAACAAACTTTTCATTCCCACTCCCCATTCCCCATTCCCCATTCCCTACTCCCGTTCTTTTTGGAACCTACGCGCAAGGGCTTCGTAAGGTATAATCGCCATTCGGCATCCGACGGCGTCGTCCTAACAAACAGCCGTTTTTGTTTGAGTAACCCTATCGTTTCGCTCACTGAGTGAGCGAGAGCCGTTTTTGAGCAGGAGCGTTGATGAACAAAAGACTGGCCTTGACGGCGCCATTCGCGCTGGTTGCGGCGTTCTTCTTCGGCGCCGCGTGGGCGCATGCATGGCAAGGAGCGCAAACACAGGCAGCGCAAAAACAAGGCGGCGCCGGTGATGTTCCTCCCGCCGAAAACCGCGGCGACATTCGACAACAGACCTTCGAGATCGTCTGGCGGACGGTGAAAGAGAAACATTTTGATCCCGCGATGGGCGGGGTCGATTGGGACAGGGCGCATGAAACTTACGCTCCCAGGGTCGCCGTCGTCAAGAGCGATCGTGAACTCTATCCCCTGTTGCAGGAGATGCTCGGGCTGCTTCGCCAATCCCATTTCAACATCATTCCACCTGAATCTCTCACGCCAGAAGATCAGAATGAGACGTCTGGCGGCGGCGTCGGCATCGACCTGCGCCTGGTCGGAGGCGCGGCGGTGATCACGCGCGTCGAGCCGGATTCGAGCGCCTCGAGGGCCGGGTTGCGCCCTGGATTCCTGATCAAACAGGTCGGCGACAGACCCGTTGAAGAGATTCTCGCCGCATTTGCGAAAAGCGCCGAACGGGCGGAAATCAAAAATATCTTCATGACTCGCAGCGTCCTGGCCGCGACGCGCGGCGAGCCCGGGGCGGCGGTGAAAATCGTCTACCTGGACGACAAAAACCGGCAGCGCGAAACTAATCTCACGAGAGAGAAATTGAAAGGCGAACTTTCGCCGAGGTTTGGCAATTTCCCCCCACAATACACCGAGTTTGAGACGAAGCGGATAGCCACCGGCGCCGGCTACATTGGCTACATCCGGTTCAATATTTTCACTTCGCCTGTGATCGAAAAACTCAAGGCGGCCATCAGCGGCTTCAGCGATGCGGACGGGATGATCTTCGACCTGCGCGGGAATCCAGGCGGGATCGGCGGCATCGCCACGGCCATCGCCGGCAGGATCTGTGACGAGCAGGGGTCGCTCGGCGTAATGAAGATGCGCAGCGGCGAGTTGAAGTTCGTCTTCTTCCCGCAGGAAAATCGCTACGCCGGACCGGTCGCCGTCCTGATCGACGGGTTGAGCGCTTCGACCAGCGAAGTCTTTTCAGGCGGGGTCCAGGAGATCGGCCGCGCCGTCATTGTCGGCGAACGCAGCGCCGGCGCCGCGCTGCCGTCGTATTTTCAAAAGCTTCCCACCGGCGCGCTCTTCCAATTCGCCATCGCCGACTTCAAGACGCCCAAAGGCGTCCTGATCGAAGGGCGCGGCGTGATCCCCGACGTCGAAGCGCGGTATGATCGCGCGTCATTGCTCGCCGGCCGTGACGCGCAACTGGAAGCGGCTGTCAAGCAGATCCGCAAATCGCGGGGAAAGGCGCCCCAGAAATGACGGGGACAGACTTTGGTCTGCCCGTCGCGGGGTGTGGCTTGACCAAAGCCCGTCCCATTTAACAGCGCCATGCGCCTAAGCGCGCGGACAGACTAGATGATCTCCTGGGTTATCAAATTCACCGAGGTCAAAAACAACATCGAAATTTAAGAGGCGAAATTCAACAAGCCTTCAAACTGAAACATTCAACTTGGAAAGGGAAAAATTATGAAACGAATTGCACTGATCCTGGCCTTCGCCATGTCTGCGGCCCTCACGTCAACCGCGCAGGACAAGTCGAAACCGGAGGCTCAGGGGAAACCCGATGCGCCAAAATCAGAGGCGCCGAAGACTGACGCAAAAGACGCGGCGCTGCCGACCCTCGACGTCATTCTCGACAAAAATGTCAAAGCCGTCGGCGGCAAGGAAGCTATTGAGAAGATTACGTCGCGCTCGATAAAAGGCTCCTTCGAGATCGAAGCGCTCGGCGTGACCGGCGCGCCAGTCGAAATATTCGCCAAAGCTCCGAACAAGAGCGCAACGAAGATAGATATCCCTGGCTTCGGCGTGGTCAACAGGGTCTTCGACGGCGCGATGGGTTGGGATTCGAACCCTATGACCGGATTGCGCGAACTGAGCGGCATCGAACTGGCGCAGTTTAAGCGCGGATCTGACTTCTACCAGGAACTCAACCTGAAGAAGCATTACGCCAAGATGGAAGTGAAGGGCAAAGAAAAGATCGGTTCTTACGAGACTTACGTGATCGAAGCCACTCCCGCCGAAGGAAGCCCCGAAAAGTTCTACTTCGATGTCAACACAGGCCTGCTCGTCCGTCATGACGCGGAGGCTGAAACCCCGCAGGGGAAGACGCTGTTTGAAACCTACATGGATGATTACAAGGCCGTGGACGGCGTACAAATCCCCCACACGACGAAGCAGACCAGCCCGGCGATAACCTTTGTCATAAAAATTACCGAGGTCAAAAACAACGTCGAGATTGACAACGCGAAATTCAACAAACCCGCAAACTGAAACATTCAACAATGGGGAATGGGAATGGGGGAAGTGTCTCTTTGTTTCGTTATCCCCCACTCCCCATTCCCTACTCCCACTCCCCTCAGATCATCTCCGATCGTGCGGAACAGTGATAATCGCCGTCGCCGTCGCGGTGTTCCCCGCCTCATCAGCTAATGTCGCCACCACCTGATAGACGCGGCCGTCGAGATCATAGCCACGGCGTCTGGCCTCCACCGCCAACTGATCGGCCCACGCGTCGGAAGCGCCTCTCAACGAGCGCGACGGGATGCCGAGCGCTAATCCATATTCATCCGTCACCACATAGCTCACTTCGGTCAGTCCGGAACCCGCATCATTCCCGGCGCCGATAATGTCGATCAGGACGGTCTTCCCGTTCGGCGGCCAGACGACCGAGGGATCGGCGGAAAGGCTGATGGTTGGCGCGGTCTGGTCTATCTTGACCGTCAGACTTTGCGCCGCTTCGATGTTGCCGGCGTTATCGACCGAGCGGTAGTGAATGGTCTTGATCCCGTCTGAGAGGAGCGCAAGATTGCCAGTGTAAGGCTCCCAGGTCGCCCCGCCGTCAGTTGAAAACTCGGTCCTGGCCACGCCCGAACAATTGTCCGAAGCGCCGAGCGTCACTGTAACCGCGCTTCTATACCAGCCGTTCGCGCCGTCGGGCGAGGCTGGCGTGAATGTCGCGGCGGTCATCGGCGCGACGCTCTCCACGCCCAGGTCGGCGGTCGTTACCCCCCCCGCCGTTACCGTGGCGACGCATGAATAAAGGACATCAGCGTCCAACTCGGCCTTCACCAGATATCGCCCCGGGGTCAAATCCACGCCGCCGTAGAAACCGCCGCCGTCGGTCGCCCCTCCGCGAGTGGCGCGAGTGTCGAGATTTTCAATCGTAACCGTCGCGGTATCGAGCGGCGTCCCGTCTGATCGCTTCGCAAAGCCCATCAAGTGGCCGACCGCGGGCGAGGTTTTCCACGCGAGCGCCGGGATTGTAGCCGGGAGGGCGAAGACCGGCGTCGGATTGGTCGCCGGGTCTTCGTAGAGCGCAACGCCGTCGACGGACTTGCCGGTGGTCAATCCCGAAGCGAATTCGGCGAATGGCCGCGCCGGCGTATTCTGCCCCGCCGGGAGCGAGAAGGGATTGCCTGTGACCGCGACGTTGGATGTCGCCATTGAAAAGAGGATCACTCCGAGCGCGCTGTTCCCCGCGCCCGACGGAGCCAGCGCTCGCCGCGCCTGGCGCAATGATCCTTCGACGGCGTTAAGAAAAACGCCGTTTCCGATCACCACGGCGCGATTGTATTGATGGTTCTTCGCCCACTCATTCCACCGCTCGTAGAGCGGGACCTCGGTCGTCGAATGCTCGCGCTTGTAATTCATCGGCATGGCGATGTCGAGAATGCCCTCTTCGGTCCAGGCCCGCCAATCCTGATAGACTCGCCAGAAGGCCTCCGCAGAATTCCACCCGGGCTCGGTCGTCGGGCCTCCGCCGAAGGCAATCAGCGACGCCGACACCTTCAGATGAGGCTTTATGGCGATGGCGTTGAGATATACGCGACGAACCAGATTGCTGACCTGATCGCGGCGCCATTGGTTCCAGAGTGGATTGTTCTGCGCCGGAGGCGGCGATCCGGCCGCGATACCGTGGCGTCGCTGAAACCGCGCCACGCTGGTTTCGTTGTAGCCGATGTTAGTTCCTGTCGAAGGCGTCTGACCGGAGACGGAAATTTCCGGGTAGCGGATGCGATCCAGGTGCAGCCCGTCAATGTCGTAATTGCGCGCGAGATGCAGCAGGACGTCCGACGTATATGCCGCCGCGTCCGGGTGGCCCAGGTCCAGCCAGAAGTCCGAGCCGACCCGATGTCCCTGGAAGCTTATGCCATTGACTCCATCCGGCAATTGCGTGCGCGTCAGCCAGTTGTTCGGCCCCTGGACGATCTGCTGTGTGGCCGGGTTATAACCGCCGTGAAGGTTGAAGACATGGTTAGGATTGGTCGGCGGCCCCAACGTGGCGCTCGGGGCGAAGTTCGGGTTCTTGTTCCAAACCGCGCCGATGATTACGAACGCATGAACCTCGATCCCGCTGGCGTGCGCTTCGACGATCAAATCCTGAAGAGGATCGAAGCCCGCTACGATCGGCGCGAAGTCCGGCGGCGGCTCGAGAGAGTTGAGATACCAGGAGTCGCCGCGTCGCCGCACTTGCGCGAAGATCGCGTTCGCGTTGGCCGCTTTGGCGTTGTTCACGACGGCGACGACGTCACTGTGGTTGTTCAGCGTGGTGTTGAAAGTGTCTACCCAGAAAGCCCGGTACTGGCTGACACTCTGCGCCGACACTTTGGCCGAAGCCATTGACATCCCGATTAAGAGCAGGGCGCCAAGCCGGACAATCCAAAGCGGACGACCGCCAGCGCCGAGACTGAGATTTGTTCGCTTCCGCATGGTGCTTCCTCCGAATCCCCTGGGGGCGCAGTGAATAGGACTTATGTGACCTATAGGACTCATGGGATTTATTGAGTCCTATAGGTCACATAAGTCCTATAAGTCCCATTCCTGACGCCCTCAGGGGTAGATATATCGCGGGTCAAAGAATTGTTCAGTGAGACTACGATCCGAGCGGCGGGCAGTGTAAATTAGAGTTCGTTTCAGGTCAACCGGATGACAGGAATTCAGGAACTCTGTATTTTTCTGCAGATCCGACATTGACGCGCTCGTCCGATCACTCTATCCTGTCGGCGCCGGTACAGCATAGCCTTGGTCGCTAGTCATATGTAGTCATATGATAGACAACAGCCTGACCTCTGCGTCATTCGACAGCCTACTCGCCCAACTCGGTCCGGATCGCGAAAGCGCAGCGCGGGCCTATATCGAACTTCGCCGAGCATTGTTCATTTTCTTCGCGACGCGCGGCGCGGCGAGCCCGGACGAGATGACGGACGAAACTATCAATCGGGTGGCCCGGCGTTTGAGCGAGGGGGAGCGGATCACGGCTGAGACCCCGTCTAATTATTTTTACGGCGTTGCCCGCAACGTCTGGCGCGAGAGTCTGGCCAAGACCAACGTCTTGATCCCTCTGTCAGACGACGATCCTGCGGAGCGCGCGCAGGCAAACCCCTATGACCTACTCCTTAGCGCCATCGAGCGAATCGA
>DATEMG010000401.1:0-2722 GCA_035275805.1 Blastocatellia bacterium | reverse complement strand
TCGCCGTCAACTTCGACGCGGCGCCGGGTTCCGTTGACTTGAAGTTCCAAGATTCGCATAGCCCCTCCGAAAATCCCCTGGGAGCGCAGGCATCCTTGCCTGCTTGCTCCGGTCAGTCGCCCCTTGCCGGAACCCCGCAGGCAGGGATGCCTGCGCTCCCAGGGATTTTCATTGTTTCTGGTCGTCGCTCATCACAACGTGAACGACTCCTTTCTCACTCGCTTTCCGCGCTGTTACTGGTCTCGAAGTAGAAGTTAGAACACCGAACACGATGAAGACGCATTCAGCAAACGCTGCTTATAAAAACGCGACTGACGAACGCCAGGTTACAGGCTATTATCGGTTGATCAGCAGCGTCGTCAAAAGATTGTCCTGCATCATCCGGTCGTGTGAGAGGCCGTTGTGAGAATCGCAAAAGATGGTCGTACCGACGTGCGTAGAGCGCATTGACGTCGGAACGGACACGGCCGGCTGCGCGTCGGGCGGGCGCCCGAATAGGCTGTTGCGAGTGATCGTGCCGTCGCCGGGGTTGAAGATCAATTCCGCCGCCTTGCGCCTCGACCATTTATCGCCGGGGAGTTCGGCGGCGCTGAAGATCGTCCGAGGAAAAACGCCGATGATGATGACTGCGCCGTCAAGAGTGGGGATGCAATCGCCGCCGATGAAAGAGAAGCGCAGGCTCGGGGGCGGCGGCGCTTCGACGGCCAGCGCGTTGTGAAAGGCCGTTGCCCGCCGCAAGACCACTCGCAAAAATACTTCGCGCTCCGCGGCGCGCTTTAAACTGTCGGCCTTCGCGTCGTTCAGCCCCATTCTAGCGGTCATTCGTACCAGCTCCTGCCGGATTGACGCCTCGTCGAAAGCCGCCGACCATTTGAAACGCCGCCACGTCTCCGGGTCGTACAGGTCTACAGGCAGCGGGCTCAGATGGGCGCTGAAAAACCGCGCATGCCCTCTCGGCGGGAGCAGTTGATAAATCGCGGGCAAGGTGAAAGTCACGCGGAGGCCGACGCGCGCGAACGGCAGTTGACGGCTGAGACTGCGCGGAAGGGCGCGGAATGACCTGGCGAAGGACATCGCCGAAAAGCCTTTCAGCAACACGCGGAGCGCGTTCATCGAACCCGCGTTCGGCGCGGCGATCATGACAACCCTGTTCAGGTTCCGCGCCCCTGACCAATCGGGACAGGCGACGACGACGTCCAGGACGTCGCGCTCGCCGTACATCGCGTAGTAACGGGCCACCAACCCACCCATCGAATGGGTCACCAGGTCGAAGCGCAGGTCGGGGCGGCCCAGCCGCCGCTTGAGATCTTCAATCATACAACCCAGCGTCCGCGCCGATTCGACGACGTCGCGCCGCCAATCGTAAGGGAAGAGGTACAGGGTGTCGCGATCGCCCCCTGGTGGCGGCGCGTCGAAGCTCGCGCGCTTGTAACCGCCATACCGTTCAAGAGCTTCGAGCAGCGGCCCGTAGACGGATATTTCAGGGATCAGCGCGCTGACTTTGGCCTCTTCCACAACCTCCGTCGCCACGACCTCATCGGTGTTTTGGGCCAGGACCGGCGCCGAAATGGGGAGCGCGATCGCCTCGCCATCAACCCGCAGATCGGGCCACACAACCTCTCCAGTGCGACGGTTGACCAGGCGCGAGCCGAGCATGCCGGGGATAAAAATTATTGGCGGTTTGCCGGAGCCTGGCGCGGCGGGCGGCGAGTAAATCTGCGGCAAATTCGGTTGGAGCGCCGGCCTGCGGCAACCCGTCAACGACACGGCCGCCGCGATTACCAACAGGATGACCGCCGCGGGAAAGACGATTATCAGGGCAGGCCGATTCGTTGTAGCTGGGGCAATCATGTCTAATCCGATCCAAGACTCCAGGAGAGAATTAAAGATCATCCCCCGTTTTGTCGGTACCGTAGCGCACCTTTAATTCACGAACGTCGGCGAGCCCTATGGCTCGGGTTCCCTTGGCCGCAACGATTTCTTGCCTTGCAGATTGACCTTTGTTACTATCGCGGCGCTTTTTATGCAATCATAAAAACCAAGATGGGACAATTTAGTCTGTCCACCAATTCACGCTACGCAATCGGAGCAATCAAGAGTAAGGCGGTATTTAGTCTGTCCGCCAATTCATTCTGCGCAATCGGAACAATCAAGAGTGGGACAAACTAAATTCTGTTCCACTCTCGATCGTTTCAATTCAAGGATCATGAAGTGCGAAAGCTGCGGTAATGAGTTAATTGGCGCGGCGATCATTTGCCGCGCGTGCAATCACAACAATGCGCTGCACAGGAGGCTCGCTTGGCGGCGCATCGAGCCGAGCCACGACCAATCAACGCCGCCTCGCGCGAGCGGGCCGCCGGCCGAATTTCCGACGATAGTTCCACGAAAAGACGCCGACGTTAACCTGCTCCACTTCCCTTCCGCTTCGGATAAACGGCCCGATGCCACGCCGGCGCAGCAGACCGTTGCCGAAAGCGGTTCAAAGACCGAGACCTATCCGCCTTGGCGCGCCGAATTAAAGGAGCGGGTCCGGCGAATTAAAGAGAAACGCGCTACGAGCGGACAGGCGGCGCCGGCGCCATCGCCCGTTCAATCGCCACGCGCCCAGGCCGGCGAAGCAAATCCCGGTCGCAATCCGATTGTCGAGTCGGCGCTGAACCGTATCCGACGAACGCCACAGGCGACGGGGCGACGGGGCGACGAGGCGACGGGGCGACGGGGC
>DATEMG010000400.1:0-6127 GCA_035275805.1 Blastocatellia bacterium | reverse complement strand
CGTCGCAACGCCGCATGAAGGCTCACAGGAAAATCTCGGGTACGCGTCGCTTCACGGCTTCGAAACTGATGTGAAGGCTCCCAGGAAAACGTAAGGCAAAACGGCAGAGAACAACAAGCGGGTCGCTAAATAACAAACAGCTCACGCAATGATTATTGCGCAAGCTGTTTTGTCAAAGACTGAACACAGATCAGATGAACAACTCTTCGTCCTGATAAGCGCGGTTGACCGGCAGGCGGCTGCCGGAGAACAGTACCTCGATTGCGCGCCGCAAGCCGAACATTGCGTATGAAAATTCTCGCGCAGGTTCGAGCACGCTGTGTTGCACCATGGCCGTGGCGCGCGCGAACTGATCGGTAGCGGCGCCGAGCGTGTCCTGCACTTTGTCCATTTTTTCGCGGGCGCGTTCGACTTCGCGGCGCGCAATCGAGGTCGTGTCGCCGAGCAGATCTTTAACTTCCGCGACCTCGTCTTTGGCCATCTCCGCAATGGCGGAAAAATGCTGCGCTCCTTGCGAGAAATATCCCCCCGCCTCTTTCAGTTCGGCCATCACGCCATGCGCCATCTTCAAGACCGGCTCGGTGTTTTCGAGGAGGTATTTGGCATGGGTCTGAAGCTCGTTTGTCCGCTCGATGACCGCGACCACCCGTTTGAACAGAAAATAAAGCCCGACGAAAACCGCACCCTGGAGGAATACAAACACCAGGACCACGATGCCGATGAAATAAGGTAAAGCGCTATCCACTACTCACTCTCCATATTGAGTAGTGGATAGTGGGCAGTTATCGCTACCCACTATCCACTATCCACTGCCCACTTTAAAAGTTAGCTCTCCTCGACCGCCGCGCTGACCTTGCCCTGGTCGGCCTTTTTGGCGTCGCGGTAGCCCTGCTTGCCGGCTTCGATGGCTGCGGTGAACTGGCCCTTTTGACGACTGATCATATCCTTGCCGCGGTCTGTCAAGTCGCCGACCGCCTCTTTTCCGCGCGTGGTCAGATCGGATGCGCGTTCGACGCCGGTCTGGTAAACCTCGCTGGCGCGTTCGCCGATTTCACGCCCGGTGTCCCGGGCGTAATCAAGCCCCTTGCGCGTCGCGTCGGCGAGATCAGAACGAAGCTCGCTGCCGGATTTCGGGGCGAACAGCAAAGCGGTGATCGCGCCAATGCCGGCGCCGACCAGAAAGTAGACTAGTTTATCCCCGCTGCCGCCACCTTGATTTTCTGCCATGACTCTATCCTCCAATTTAGATGATTCCAGGGCGTCATGATCACCCCGGAAATGCGAGCGCAAGCAGCCGCTTGCGCATCGAACTATTGATAAATACTGACTATTTGAACCGGCGCGCAATATAGCATTCGAAGCTGCGCGACATCAAGGAAGCGCCAGATTGACACCCCTGCGAGCGCGAAGCTACAATGGCTGTCGAATTCAATATCCACAATAAGGCATCGATATCAGGCATAAGGCATCAATAGGACATCAAGGAAGGACATCAAGGAGACCTCCATGAACAACCTGCTTTTATTTTGGGCGCCGGGTGGCTGGGAATTGATCATCATCCTCGTAATTGTCCTCATACTCTTTGGCGCGAATCGTCTGCCCCAGCTTGCCAAAGGCATGGGCGAAAGCATACGCAACTTCAAAACTGGAATGTCCGAAGCCGAAGCCGAGGAAGAGAAGAAGGCCAAAGCCGAGGAAGAGAAGAAGAATAAGGCCAAAGCCGCCTGAGGCCGCCTCATCGGGTATTATCTGGCCACAGCTGGCTTACTGACATTTATCGTCCTCGCGCGCGAATTTTCGCCGCCAAAGCAATGGCACGCAAACGGAACAACGCCTATCGGCGACACGGGAAAGCGTCAAGCTCAGAAAGGTCTTACTACGCTTACCAGGTAGACCTCCCTGCGCCCGTGACTTCGCGCGGCGAGCTGATGCGAATGGTGCGCGGCGGCGAAGACACCTACCTGGAACTCAAAGTCCGCTTCAGCAACGTCGAAAAATTGACCGCCGAGATCATCGCGCTGGCCAACTCCGCGGGAGGCGCAATGGTCTTCGGAGTCAACGACCAGTTGCGCGTCGAAGGCGTTGAAGACCCGGAAGCGGTCGAGACGCAGTTACGCGACATCTGCGCCAACTACATTCAGCCGCCCGTCTTCCCTTACATCAACAAGATAGCCTTCGACAGCGGGCGCCGCGTAGTCATTCTGCAAGTGGACACTGACGACCGCCCGCACCGCACGATCGACGACCGCTTTTACATCCGGGAAGGCTCGACGAAGCGCGAGGCCACGCGCGAAGAGATTTCATTGCTGATGCATGAGTCGCGACTGACGGGCTTCGAGCAGGTCCCGGTCTTCGACGCCGAGATCGAGAGCGACGTCGACGAATCGCTCTTCTGGAGCTACGTGCGCGGCGTCAATCCGGGCTACTGGGGCGAATCGACAAAAGGTTTTCCGACTGATTCCGTGTTGCGCGACATGGGGTTGATCGTGAAGATCGAAGACGAATTGTTCCTTACGGCGGGGGGCCTGTTGTTGTTCGGATTGAACGACCGCGTGGCCAACCTGACGCCGCAAGCCAATCTGCGGATCACGCGATACAGCGGCGATGACCAAAACTCGCCGGTCATCGAGGAATCAATTCTGCAAGGCAATCTCTTCCGCCTCTTCGACGGCGCCTTGAGCTTCATCAATCGCTACGTCGACCTGTGGGACGCGCGCCCGTCGCGCAAAACCAGGGAGCAGAAGATCGAGGAAGATTCCTTCCTGAAAAGCCGCGCCGGTTATCATCGTGGGGCGATCATCGAAGCTCTTACCAACGCCCTCGCCCACCGAGACTGGAGCGAGCGCGCCCGAATTGCGCGAATCAACATCTACGACGACAGCTTCGAATTCATCAACCCGTCGCAACCGATCGAGCTGCCGGTCATCTCTCTGCGCTACGGCGTCGCCGCCCCGCAGAATCCGCGTCTGAAGGCGATCTTCACAAATCAGCATTACGGATTGCCTACGGCTCGCGGAGGGGTGCCGATGATCTGCGCCGAGTCTATCAACGTCTCCCGCCGCGCGCCCGAAGGCCCTTCAATCGGCAACGGCGAGTTCAGATTGAAAATTTACGGGCTGCGCTGACCGGCGACGGCTAAGAATAAGCAAAAAAGGCAAATTCGGATCAAGCAAGATTATTCAATACGGGCAACTCGCGCCGATGGCCCTGTGGTTCCCGATCTGTGGGGACGGCTTCGCTGATCGTGGGCGCGTTCTCCGGCTTGTGTTCGTGAGCATGATAACTGGAACGAACGAGCGGACCCGATTCGACGTAGCGAAATCCCATCTCCAATCCGGCGCGTTTGAATTCGGCGAACTCCTCAGGCGTGTAATACCTCTCGACCGGAAGCCGGCGTTCGGCGGGCTGCAGGTACTGGCCAACCGTCAAGACGTCGCAATCAACTGCGCGCAGGTCGCGCATCGTTTCGACGACCTCCTCGGTCGTCTCGCCGAGGCCTACCATGATACCTGATTTGGTCAGCATTCCGCGCTGTTCGTGGTCGCGACGTTCGGCGGCTCGCGCGAGCAGTTTCATCGTCCATTCGCGGTATCGCGCGTGAGGGCGGACGCGGCGGTAGAGGCGCGGGACGGTCTCGGTGTTGTGGTTGAGGACGTCCGGCAGCGCGTCGAGAACGACGTCGAGCGCGTCGTCATTGCCCTCGAAATCAGGAATCAGAACCTCGATCTTGCAGTCGGGGTTGAGCGCGCGGACCGCGCGGATCGTCGTAGCCCAGTGCTCCGCCCCGCCGTCGCTCTTGTCGTCGCGATTGACGCCGGTGATCACCGCATGCCGCAGGTTCAATTTGCGCACGGCCTCGGCGACATGCGCCGGCTCGCCTGGGTCGAGCGGCTTGGGCTCGCCTTTGCTGACGGCGCAGAACCCGCAGCGGCGCGTGCAAACGTCGCCCGCGATCATAAAAGTCGCGGTGCGATTCGACCAGCACTCGTAAATATTGGGGCAGCGCGCCTCCTGACAGACTGTGTGCAGGGTCAGATCGTTGAGCGTCCGCCGCACTTCCAGGAAGTCTTCTCCCATATTGAGCCGGATTTTCAACCAGCTCGGTTTGGGTATTCTCTGTTCCGCTTTCTTCATAGCCATACTTTAATTTGCTATGAAGGTTAGCGCAAATACCCTGTCCTCCTCTCAGTAGGCGCGGGGTCCCAGGTTTACAATTTCGACGGGCGGTTTTATCATCGCCCGTCCCCGGCCGAGTCGATGAATTATTGGCAACCCGCAACCGTTCCCCGAAACGCACAATCTAGATTGTTCTTCTATTGCGTATACGGGATCAGCAACTGGTGTTTGCGGCAAAAGAACGCGGATGACGTGAATTCAAAGTATCATTGCGCATAGAACCAAAAAGATCGGAGTCAATCCGCTCTAACCGGGTCATTCGCGTTCTATCAACTCGTATACTGATCTGAAAACCGCCCTAGAATCCGAAAACAGATTAGGAGCAAAATGGAAAATAAACAAAAAGATCCCCGCTCGATGGAACAAAGGGAATCGACCACGGCTCCGGGCGACCACGCTCCGGATCGGCCTAAGGGAATGCCGCTGCATACGCGCATCCTGATCGGGTTGGGGGTTGGGTTGGTGACTGGCATGGCGGCCAACTACTTCCTCGGAGGCGCTCATCCGCGTGTCACATGGCTTATCTCCAATATTACCGACCCGATTGGCCAGCTCTTCCTGCGACTGCTGCTGATGATCGTCATCCCTCTCGTCTTTTCGTCGTTGATCGTCGGTGTGGCGGGGGTGGGCGACGTGCGCAAACTCGGACGTATCGGGCTGAAATCTTTGGGGTACACCCTCGTGCTTTCGGCGATTTCGGTGGTGATCGGGCTGACGTTGGCCAATACGATCCGGCCCGGCAACCGAATCGATCCATCGACGGCGGCTCAGCTCCAAGAGCGTTATGGTTCGGCGGCGACCAGTACAGTGGAGGCCGCGAAGAAGGCGGGCGCCGTAAATGACTCCCCGCTCATGCAGGTAGTCACGACTATAGTTCCAAAAAATCTCATTTACGCGCTGGCGCCCGAAAATCCGAACATGATCCACTTGATGTTCTTCGCGCTGATGATCGGCATCGCCATCACGCTCATTCCGGCGTCTACAGCTGCGCCGCTGATAGCTGTCTTGCAAGGCGTTTATGAAATCACCGCCAAAATCATCGCCATGATTATGCGTGTGGCGCCTTACGCCGTCGCCTGCCTGATCTTCACCACTATCGCGCAGTTCGGAATCGGTCTTTTACAATCGCTCTTCTGGTTCGTGATCACGGTTTTGGCGGGACTGGCGCTGCACATGTTCGGCGTCTTTTCATTATCGGTCTACTTCCTTTCGCGGATTTCGCCGCTCACATTCTTCCGCCGGATCGAGACCGTCATCCTGACTGCCTTTTCCACCTCTTCCTCCAACGCGACCCTGCCGACGGCGATCCGCGTTTCGGAAGAGAATCTTGGCGTTCCCTCGTCGATCAACAGGTTCGTCCTGACCGTCGGCGCGACGGCCAACCAGAACGGGACGGCGCTCTTTGAAGGCGTCACAGTCCTGTTTCTGGCGCAACTGGCCGGCGTGGATCTTTCGTTAGGGCAGCAATTGATGGTCGTTTACCTGGCTATTCTGGGCGGGGTTGGGACGGCGGGCGTGCCTGCCGGCTCGATCCCATTCATCGTCGGCGTGCTGGCCACGATCGGCGTCAATCCGCTGCTGATCGGGATCATTCTAGGAGTGGATCGCATCCTCGACATGTGCCGCACAACGCTCAACGTGGTGGGTGACCTGACCATCGCCACCTACGTCGCGCGCTCGGAAGGTTACAAACTGCTCGAGCCGCAACCCGGCCAAACCGATGGCGAACTGGCATAGGCAATGCTAGCTTGTCAGACACAGAGGACACAGAGGGCACAGAGGAAATGAATGATTTCTCTGTGCCCTCTGTGTCCTCTGTGTCTGACAGTCTTCAAGCATCTGAAAACCGGTATAAACTCGAACGGCGGTTTATGACCGTTGGATGATTTGGCGATCGAAGACGTCGCCGAAGTGGCGGGCGACGCTTTCAATCACAGCGCCCATCTCGACA
>DATEMG010000399.1:0-3012 GCA_035275805.1 Blastocatellia bacterium | reverse complement strand
CCCCGTCGCCTCGTCGCCCCGTCGCCCCGTCTTCTCCCGTTCCCCCGCTCTTAGGCTCGGGCAATACGCCGAAAGGTATGTATTGCAGTATGCCGTCGCCGACGATCAGAAGACGTTTTTTGCCGAGTTTTCCCGCCACCGGGCCGAGGATCATCTGGCTCAGTTCAGACGCGGCCTGATCGAATTCGGCCTTCCGCCTAAGTTGCCGAGCGTGCTTCTCCTTAAGCGTTTCGCCTTCAGGAGGCTGATTTTGTGAAGTGAGCAGTTCTCTAACGCGACGCGCGGCTTGATTGATTTTCTGAGTGTGAGGAATCCGGTAACTGCTGATCGAATCCGCGGTGACCAACCACAGATATGCGCGCGTCCGGCCCAGCATATATTCGAGCAGGATGGTTTCGTCGTCGAGCAATTCCCGCTGAATTTCAGACGGGCTGAGAGGAGAAGGCATCTTCAGCGCGGCATACTGAGGGTGGCGGACGCGGATATCTGCGTCGAGTAGGTCCCTCTGACGTAGCAGTTCTGCCATCTCCTTCTCGACCTCCGCCAGTTTTTCGGACTGCTTGCGGTTGAGCGATTGCGCGCGGCGGTTTTCCGCGGATTCGAGTTTCAGCTGAAGTTCTTTGAGCCGGGCCAGATATTCGGCGCCAACCCCATGACTCAATTCAATTCTAGATTCAGACAGCAATTCAATCAGAGTGCGGAGGCGGCACTGCTCGATGGCCCGTAATGCTAAGATATCATACCCGGCCGACGGGTCCCCTTGATGAAGCTCCATCAACGAGTGAACCCGCATTTTATAAACCAGCGCCATCCATTGCTGCGACAAGACGCGATGTTCCGGGCCGGCGATTTCAGTTCGGATCTTTTCCGCAAGGGCGACGGCCCGATCACTCTCCTTTAGCGCCAATTCGGGCTGGTTCAGCATCAGATGCGTCTCAGCCTTACCGGCCAGCGCTCTAACTTCTGTTTCCAAATCACGGTTCTCGCGAATGAGCGGCAGCGCCCGTTGATACCATTCCAGGGCAAGCTGAAACTCTTCCGGCGTTTGTTTGATCTCCCCTCGATTGAGGTGGGATAGCGCAATGTTGTTCAGGAGGCCGGCGTCCGTCCGCAGATACCTTCCATTCACTCTATCGCCGAGCGCCGTTTTGAATATCTCGAGTGATTTATCTGTGTCGCCTTTTTCATTGTATAGAAGGCCCAGATTGCAGAGCGTTCGAAATTCCTCAGGGCGGTTGCCAATCTCGCGCCAGTACGCCAAAGCGCGCTCATAGCAGGCGAGCGCCTGGTCATAATCATGCAGGAGATAATGCAGGATTCCCAGATTGTTGAGTGTCTGCGCGGCGCCGTAGCGGTTGCCCGTCTTCTCAGCAAGCTCGATTGATTGAATGTAGTAGCTCAGCGCATTTTGCGCGTCAAACAGATTGGAGTAGGCGGCGCCCATCATATTGAGCGCCCTGGCGACGCCGTAATCATTACCGATTTCGCGGAACAGCGCGAGAGATTCCTGCAGCATGCTGATGGCCCGTTGATGCTCATTGAGCTTGATGTGAAGCCAGGCCATACTGGACAGCGTAAATGCGTACATCGTCTTGTCGCCAGAGGCATGCGCCAGCGGCAGCGACTGTTGATAGGCGTCCAGGGCCAGATTCGCCTCGCCCATCTCCGTTTGAATGAGCGCGATGGCGGTCAGGGTTTGCGCCAGATCACGGCTGATGCCGAGCGATTGTCTGATGGTCAGCGCAGGCTGGTAATATTCAAGCGCCTTCTGGTATTCGCCGAGATTGTGCCAGCCCCAGCCGATTCCGCTGAGCGATCTAGCCTCATATCGCCGATCTCTCAACTCGCGGGCTATCGGGAGCGCCTGAGCGTAAAGTTCAATAAATCGCTGAAACTTATTCTGCCTTTCATTGACTACGCCGAGATGGATCAGAGTCTTCATCTCATAATGACGTTCGCCCAACTCGCGCCATCGCTGCAGCGCGTCCCCATATATCGTTGCGGCCTGTGGCAGCGAATCGGCCTTTCCGCGCCGCAACAATCGCGTCGCATCTGAAAACTTTCTTTCGGCGTCCACGAATTGCGAATCGCGAGGCGTGGCCGCGCGCCAGTCTTCTACTCTGATTTTGTAACTCGCGCGCGCCGCCCCGGGGTCTGCGGCGCTTATCTTCAATTGGTAGGCGCCGTCCGTCTCGGCCACCAGGGAGAGACGCTCATGCTCGTGCTGTGGGTAGTTGTCGGCCTCCGCCGATGGCTGACCGTCTGGTTTGAGCAGTACCAGAACGGCGTCCACGGCGTCCTGTTCGACGACTATGCTCGCAAACTGGCCGGCGGTTAGCGGCAGCGAGTAAAAATGCTTTTCATCTCCGCCGATCTCCCTTTCGATCATTACCCCTGGAGCCAGGACGCCTTGAGGCTGGCGCCACAGCGAGCCTGAAGAATCAGCGGGCGAATAAACAACGGAGAAATAAATCAGCGGCGCAAACAGCGCCACTAGTCGATGCCCGCTATGGATCATCATTGCTCACCTCTTCAGAGATATTCCGTCAATTCCAATCACCTTGAAGAATGAAGGCCCCCCAGCGATAAGGGACGGCGTTCGGCTCCATCTGCCACATGGCTATTTGCGCCGCACGGAGCGCGGCGGCGGGGCGCAATCCGTCTTTCAGCATCCGCCGGTAAAACAGTTTCATCAGGTTGGCCGTGGCTTGATCGTTTACATTCCACAGACTGGCCACCACACGCGGCGCCCCGGCGTGCATGAATCCGCGCGTCAAACCGATCAACCCTTCGCCGCTGACTTCCTGCCCCAGAGCGGTCTGGCAACCGCTTAACACGACGAGGTCGGCGTTGAGTTTCAGGTTGTATATTTCGTGCAGCCGCAGAAAACCGTTGCGCGGCTGTCCCCGCTCGTCCACCAGTGAGAAGACCAGGCCGGACAAAGCAGGAACTTTGTTGTTGAGCAGGCCATGCGTGGCGAAATGTAGAATGCGGTACTCGCCTAGTTTCCCG
>DATEMG010000398.1:0-9186 GCA_035275805.1 Blastocatellia bacterium | reverse complement strand
CCGCAAAAAAATTGGCGGTCACGCCGGCGCCAAGCGCCCGTTCGGGCGTCGCCTGTCCTGTGACGTTGAAAGACGCGTAACTGAACGCCGCGATGGCTTCGAAGGAATGACTCTGCGCGCGCCAGTCGAGAAGATCGGCAGCCGCTAACGGAGTGCGGGCGCCTCCAGCGGCCTCCGCCCCTCTGTTCCAAACCATCACCACGCGCTCCGGTTCCTTGAACGGGAGCGGACGCAACAGCACGGCGTTCACCACGCTGAATATCGCCGTGTTCGCCCCGATGCCGAGCGCCAGCGTGATCACCGCCACCAACGTGAAGCCAGGTTTCTTCATCAACATTCGCGCGCCGTAGCGCAGGTCTTGCCATAGTGTTTGCATAAATTCCCTCCTCGGCGATCTGGGATAAGCGTCTGATTGTCCTTCTGATAACCAATCGCCGTGCCAACGCGTTTTGCAAAGGAATTGACTGAGAATAAACGAGTTGTGTGAGGAGGCCGGAGGTTTGCTAACAAATGACCGTCCGCATTCGGGATTGGCGATTCCCGAATGCGGACACGGCTGGAGGACTATTTTTCGCACAGTTTCTTTCAGATCCAGGTGTCAGGTGTCAGGTGTCAGGTGTCAGTAAAAGAATGACTCCGCAGATTCATATCTGAAACCTGAAACTTGGATCCTGACACCTGACACCTGACACCTGACACCTAGTTCGCCGGCTTGCGCCTCAACAGATCGTTTCGTAAGCTATTGGCCGTTCACTCCCCGCAATTTAAATATCCACGTTAACGCCAGGAGGAAATATGCCAGCGCGCACAGCCAATGCCGTTTGGGAAGGAAGCTTGCAGCAGGGTAAGGGAAAGATGAAGCTGGGGAGCGGAGCGTTTGAAGGCCAGTACTCGTTCTCATCGCGCTTTGAAGAGGGGGTGGGGACTAACCCTGAAGAACTGATCGGGGCGGCGCATGCCGGCTGCTTTTCAATGGCGCTGGCCGCGGGCCTTGGCCGCGCCGGGTACACGCCGAACCGCATAGCCACTGAAGCCAAAGTCCACCTGACCAAAACCGATGCGGGCTTCAAGATCAGCAAGATCGAACTGCACACCGACGCCGAAGTCCCGAACATTGACGAGAAGACTTTTCAGGAACAGGCCGAGACGGCGAAGAAAAATTGCCCTGTCTCGCAGGCGCTCGCCGGAGTCGAAATTCAATTGCAGGCGAGGTTGATCGGTTAGCCATGATCGTAACGGGTTTCGATAGCCCGTATCTTATCGAGCCTGCGGCGGTGGCGTTCTTCTCCAGAAAAAGTCGCGCGCGCAAACGCGATGACCAGCTCGCGCGCCAATTCCGGACCGATCACCCGCGCGCCAAGGGCCAGGACGTTCATATCGTCATGTTCCACTCCCTGGCGCGCCGAATAGGTGTCGTGACACAAACCCGCACGGACGCCCGGCAATTTGTTGGCGGCCACCGACGCGCCGACGCCGCTTCCGCAAATAATGATGCCGCGCTCGGCTCGCCCCTCCCGAACAGCCAGGCCGACCGCCTCGGCGTAATCGGGGTAATCCACGGGATCGGTGTTGTAAGAGCCGACGTCCACCACTTCCAGGTCTCCCTCTTCGAGCAGGCGCCTCAACACCGTCTTCTTCATTTCAAAACCTGCATGATCGGAACCGACAACTATTCGCATTCAATCAACCTCCCGGTCCCTGATCATAAATCCGAATCCCGGCTTCATCCAGGCCGCCGCAGCGCGCCGGCGGGTATCGATAAATAAATAACTGGAGCCGAGGCGACCTCGGCTCCAGTCAGGCGTCATAAATTCATTTTGTGGAGGAAAAGAAGCTGACTAATCAGTCTTCACTAAGACACGCGGATCGATTTGGCTGTCCAGCCGCCGGCTACCTGTTCGGCTTCGCAGATCACCTTCTCGCTGGGTTTGACGTCAGCGAGCGATATGGCTTTGCCCTCTTTGGTAACCTTTGTGGTTTTGCCAACCGTGAGGCGAACCTCGCCGCCGGTCTCATCCTTGACGACCAATTCGTTCTTGGCCGGATCGACCGACAGGACCTCGCCGCTGACAGTCTTCGCGGCCTTTTGCGGCGATGCGTCTGACTGATACCCAGTGACGTTCGCTAGCCCAAGAGAGGTCAAGAATAGAACCAGGGAAAAAGCAAATACGAACTTCTTCATACACGTATACTCCTTATTTTGTCTGTATCTGAGTTTTAGGCAAAAAAACTCTTTTTCGTTTTTCTGCCCTCCTTCAGGGGGAAGACGTGACTTGCTCCGCAGTTTTTTCTATCCACAGTTGGGGGTGAGAGCCGCGCTATGTTTCGCAATGCATAACTGACTAATCCAGCGCGGCGATTTGATTTACGACGCCGAGGTCATACAACCACCGTAATGACCTATCCGGAGCTATCATAGACACACTGTCGGCGTCTAATCGGTACGGTACCGAACATAGAGAGGCGTCAGGAGCGGGGAAAATCATTTGAGGAAAATCACTAAAAACGCGCTTTTGGCGTTCGGCTCTATCTTCGGTATGGTTGCCGTTATGGCCTATGTCTTCGGCGATCTGCGGATCACTCGATTCATTCAACGATTCGACAACCCCTATTTACATTGGCTGATGGTCGCGGTCTCGTGGCCGGGATACCTCGGACGCCAATGGATCGTGGCTCTTTGCGTCGCCACGCTATTACTCCGATTCCGGCTTAAAGTCGAAGCGGCTTGCCTGCTGATAGGCCTGGGGGCGATCTGGCTCTTGACCAACACGATCAAATTCGCCGTCGGTCGCGCCCGTCCGGCGCCTGACCTGGTCGAAGTCTACGCGCATTCCACCACCCTAAGTTTTCCCTCGGGCCACGTCACATCCTACATGGCGCTCTATGGTTTTCTGTTCTATCTGGTCTACACGTTGATGTCCCGTTCTCCACTCCGCTCCGCTCTGCTCACGCTGCTCGGCGCGTTGACAGGTCTGGTCGGCCTTTCGCGCGTCTACCTCGGGGCGCACTGGACGAGCGACGTGTTTGGGGGCTATTGCTTAGGGTGCTTCTGGCTGGCGCTGATGATCTATTTTTATCGAAGGCGCAAGGGCGCCTCGAGACCTGCGTGAATATGTGATGGGGCGGCTGAGATGGCGCTACAACTAGATCGGTTAGCCAATGCATATATGCGACTGTGGCGCGAGTTGTTCGCCTCGCGCTCTTTTCCTGATCGGACAAAGCCACAAACAGGGAGATTAAACAAATCGCCCCACACCGTATACGCGATTGCTATAGGTGATCGGTTCAACGCGGCTCGCCTTGCAGCGTGAATCCGGCCCAGTAGTATGGCGCGCTCCAACGCTTCTCGCGCCAGAGCGACGACTGGGCCTCGCGCAGCGCCGCCGCAGGCGTCAATCGCCGATTGCCCAACATCCCGCGATAGAGCCGCGCCATCAGTTCCGACGTGGCGTGATCATTCACCTCCCACAAACTGACCAATACGCGCGCCGCCCCGGCGTACATAAATCCGCGCGTCAACCCGACCAGTCCTTCGCCGCGGACATCCTTGCCCAGCGCCGTCTGGCAGCCGCTCAACACCACCATCTCCGCCGGCAGATTGAGGTTGAAGACCTCGCTCGCGCGCAGGAAGCCGTCCTGCGCGGCGCCCTGCTCGTTGAACAGTGACAGGACAATGCCGCTCAACTCGGGACGCTTGGGGTTCAACAATCCGTGAGTGGCGAAGTGTACGTAGCGGTACCGGGACAATTCATCGCTGGTCGCGGTTGTCTGATTGGCGGCGAAATCCAAAGCGGCGAACCGCTGGTCGGCGGGCGCGAGCGAGAGGATCGACTGAGCCTCCTTGCGCGTGAATGGGAGTCTGCACAAAACGCCGCGAATATCACGCATGTCGAGGTCACGCGCCGATCTGCTCAGATCACTCTCAAGCAACGCAGAGGCCGTCCGTGATTGCGCGACCTCGGGGCGCCCGGTTCCATGCGAGAATACGGACGCTTTGAATCGCTCGTCCCCGGGATCGAAGACAGGATCGGCCAACACCGCGACTGTTTTCGGCGCAGGCTTACGCCCAGCCAATTCACGCCGCAACACCGCAAGCGCGGAGGCCGACGGCAGAATCACCAATTCGTGATCAACGATAAGCGGCTTGTAGGCGACGGGGCGACGCGGCGACGCGGCGACGCGGCGATGAATACTTTCTCCCTCCCTATCCATTCCTCCCCGTTCCTTCGTCGCCCCGTCGCCCCGTCGCCCCGTCGCCTGCAGGGGCAACGCGGCGAAAGGCACATACTGCAACGCGCCGTCGCCGACGACGAGCAATCGCTTCTTTTCGAGTCGCTCGACGATGGGGCCGAGCAACATCTGACTCAGCGCGGCGGCGGCTTTCGGGTACTCGGCGGCGGCCTGCGCGATGCGGGCCTGCCTTTCATCCGGGGTTTCGAATCTGACGACCCGGTTGCGGGCCGTCAGCAGATCGCGCACACGATAGGCTGCTTGTTCGATCTCCCTGCGAGGCGGCAATTCGTGACTGGTGATCGAAGTCCTGGTCACCGCCCACAAATAACTCCGCTCTTCGCCCAGGGCGTATTCGAGCAGCAAGGCGTCGTCGTCGAGAGCCTGCTGCTGAATCTCCGCAAGACTGAGAGGCTGGGGACGCGTAAGCGCCGCATAGCGCGGGCTGGCGGCGCGAATTTGCGACTGAAGCCGCTGATATTCGATTTCGAGCGATTCGATCTCTCCTCTGGCCGCGGCGGCTTGTTCGTCGGTATGCTTACCACTGAGCAATCGGATCAGGCTGTCGGCTTTGGATTCGAGCCGCTTTTGCAACACGCCTTCGCTCTCCAGCAGCGCAGGATCTATGCCGTTCCGAATATCGGCGCGGGAGCTGGAGAGCGTCTCGATCAAGGCGCGGGCCCGAGATCGCTCGCTCATTTGAAATGCGGCGACGTCGTGATTCTTCGAGGATTCGAGACGATGTAAACGCATGAGCAGATCGATGCAAAACTCGTAATAACTCTGCGTCGCGCCGAGGTAGACCGCCCTCATGTCGTCTTCGGCGATTCTGTTTCTGAGAGATTCGACGATCTTCAACGCGGCTTCGATCTTGCTGAGGGCTTCAGTTAAGTCGCCGCGGTCGCGCGCCGCCTGGGCAATGCCTCTCAGCGCCTTCGCTTCACTCTCCACGGCGCCGACCATTTGTGATAAAGGCAGCGCCTGGACATATGCTTCAAGCGCCGCCTCCCGATCTCCCAATAGCAGGCGCGCCGTGCCAATGTTATTGAGTGTAGCAACCTGGCCTCCGAGATCGTTCATGGCGCGCCGGAGCGACAGCGATTGATCGAAGTATTCGAGCGCCTTCCGGATGTCGCCCAACTTGCCATAGATCAATCCGATATTGTTTAGCGATATGGCCTCGCCGTTTCTATTATTGACCTCACGATGAACGGCCAGCGCTTGTGTGTTTGTATCGAGGGCCTTTTGATTCTCGCCGAGATCGCTGTAGACGTTGGCGATGTTGGTGAGTGTGTTGGCTTCTCCCTCTCGGTGCTTGATCTCGCGCATGACGATTAACAGCTGATTGAAAAAATCGAGCGCCTTCTGTTCCTCACCCAATAATCTGTAGAGTTTCCCCAGGCCGCTGAGGTTAACCGTTTCGCCTACGCGGTCGCCTGCGTCGCGGTTGATAAGCAACGCCTGCTGCATATGTTCGAGGCTCCTCTGATATTCGCCCATCGCCCCGTAGACGGCGCCGAGATTGCCAAGAGTGAACGCCTCACTTCTGCGGTCGCCTATCACCCGCTTGAGCGATAGCGATTGTTCGAAAGAGTCACGCGCTTTACGATACTCATGTAATGACAGATAGACTACGCCGATGCTGTTGACCGCTTCGGCCTCGCCTCTGAGACTGCGGACGTCGCGGAAAATCCGTAATGCCTGATGTTGGTGGTCGAGCGCCTTCTGCTTCTCCCCGATCAAGTTGTAAACCAAGCCTATATTGTAAAGGATAACGCCTTCGCCTCCTCGCGGGCCGACGACCCGATTCAAACTGAGGGCGCGATCGAAGTAATCGAGCGCCTTCTGTTTCTCGCCCCGCGTGTTGTAGACGCTCCCGAGGTTGCGCAGAATCAGCGATTCGGCCAGACGATTGCCAGCGTCGCGGCTGAGCGACAACGCGCGATCAAAGCAGACGAGCGCCTTCTGCCTTTCGCCGATTTGATACTGTCCCCAGCAGACATTGTTGAGCGAAGCCGCGGCGCCGCCGCGATCGCCCAGAGCCTGATAAAGACCTAGCGCCTGATCGAAAGCGTCGAGCGACTTACGCGGTTCTGACATCGAATCATAGACTTGGCCGATCTTGTTGAGCGAGGCGGCCTCGCCGCCGCGGTCGCCTAATGATTTATAAAGTTGGAGCGCCGCGTCATACTTGGCGAGCGATTTGCGCTTGGATTCCGCCGTTCCCTGCCGCGATAACAGCATACCTTCGGCAAAAGCGCGTTCAGCGTCAACCCGCTTCCGATCCTCCTCGGTCCCCATTCGCAGGTCGGCGATTTTCACTTCATATCGCCCCGATGGCGCTTCCCATTCGGGAGACCGAACTTCGAGCCGGACCTCGACCGGCCCCTCCGCAATCATTGAAACCGTCTCCGGCCCAAAATTGCCATTGTCGCTCCTGGATTCGGCGATCACTTTGCCGTCTGGCGCGAGCAGCGCGACGGTCACATCAATTCCCTGCTGCTCGACCTGAACGCGCAGGCGCATTCCTGCGTCGAGCGTGATTCGGTAGGAGTGTGTCCGGCCGCTGGAAATTTCGCGTCCGATTGAACGTCCCGGGTCGAGCGCCTGCGTCTCCGCGCCGCTCGGCGCAGCGACGCCAGCCACAGCTTTATCCTGTTGGACCGAAAGAGCCTGCGCAGTCTGCGCAGGCCCGATAAGGCTAGATTCGATTAGAAGGAGGATAAGTAACCCGGCGGCGCCTCTGACACCCATCTGATACAATCCGCGCAATGCGTTCCATTGAAGCATGACCACACCTCAGGAAGAAAGATCTGCTGTTTGAGAAAAAATCGATTGGGGCAGCAGTTCATTGCGCTTTTACCAACAGAGGTGGATTGTGGTCTTGAAGTTTTTTTGAAATTTTATTGAAAGAATTTTCAATGCGAGACCGACGCTGCGCCGGTATTATTTCAATCGCGCGCGGTTTCGGCCGTAAACCTCGGTAATCTCGGCCAGTCGGCGCCGGACTTCGGGCGACAATTGATCGGCGGCGTAGCGCCAGCCCCAGTTACCGCTTTCGCGGGCCGGCACGTTCATCCTGGCCTCGCTGCCCAATCCCAACACGTCTTGCAAAGGAATGATCGCGGTGTCGGCGACCGAACTGAGCGCCAGCCGGACGAAATCCCAGTGGATCTCATGGCCGTCCGTGCCCAGGTACTTCAAAGCCAGATCGCGCTCACCTGTTACCTCGTCGTGGCTGCGCGTGGTCAAGCCGGCGCCGGCGCCGGTGAACCAGCCGACGGTGGTGTCGTTGTCGTGCGTACCTGTGTAGACGACGCTGTTCTTGACGTAGTTGTAGGGCTTGTACGCATCGGCCTGAGGGTCCGTGCCGAAAGCGAATTGCAGGACCTGCATTCCTGGAAGTTCGAACTGATCACGTAAAGCTATCACCTCGTGAGTGATGTAGCCGAGGTCTTCGGCGATGATCGGCAGATCGCCTCCGTCGAACGCCCTTTTGACCTGCTCGAAAAAGTTCGCGCCCGGCCCTTCCTCCCACCAGCCGTTGACCGCCGTAGTTTCGACTGCCGGAACGGCCCAATATTTTTCAAAGCCTCGGAAATGATCGAGTCGGAGGACGTCCAACGTGGAGAGCGCATGACGGAGTCGCTCTATCCACCAGCGGTAGCCGCTCTCTTTCATCACGTCCCAGCGGTAAATCGGATTGCCCCACAATTGGCCCGTCTGGCTGAAATAATCCGGCGGGACGCCGGCGACCAGCGCAGGAAAGCCTTCATCATTGAGATGGAACAGATGACGGTTGGCCCAGACGTCGGCGCTGTCGTGCGCGACAAAGATCGGGGCGTCGCCGATGATCCTGACCCCATGTTCGTTGGCGTAATGGGCGAGGTTGACCCACTGCTTGAAAAAGATGAATTGGTAGAACTTTTCCGCGCTGACTTCGACCGAATGGTTCTCGCGGAAAAAATGTATGGCTTTGTCTTCGCGGTCGCGCAGGTAGGAATCCCATTTCGTCCACTCCCGGCCTTCGTGCGCATCCTTGATTGCGCGGTACGTCGCGTAATCTTCCAGCCACCAATCCGCCTGCCCTATGAACGCCAGATATTCGTCTTTCGCCTGATCCGAAGATCTCTCGATGAAGTTGGCATGAGCCTTCTTAAGCGCCGCGCTTTTGAAATCGATCACCCGCCCGTAATCAATTGGATGTGGTGGAGACGGCTGAAATTCAGGCGCGTTATCGAGGTCGCTCTGATCCAACACTCCGTCGTCGACCAACGCCTCCAGATTGATCAGCAATGGGTTTCCCGCGAAGGCCGACAGACACGAGTAAGGCGAATCGCCATATCCTGTGGGACCGAGCGGCAATATCTGCCACAAACTCTGTCCGGTTTCTTCCAGAAAATTTACGAACTCATAGGCCGAAGCGCCCAGGTCGCCAATGCCGAAGCGCCCGGGCAATGAGGTCGGATGCAGCAAAATCCCGCTCGCCCTTGGAAAACTCATCTTTACTTTTCAAATCCTCCTGCTCATTTGAGGTAAGTTCCTTGATGGGACCGATAGGACTTATGGGGCTAATAGGACTGATCAGTAATATTTAGTCCCATAAGTCCCATAAGTCCCATTCATGATGCCCATGAAAGCGATTTTCATTCAAGCTCATGGCGCCGGGCGCCACCTGGGATGATGCCCTTCGGCGAGCGTACTCAGATTGCCGTCGGGGCCCGCGACCACGATTTTGCTGCCGTCGTCGTAAACGAGGAAGTTGTTGTCGTTCGACCACTCGCCCGGAAGATCGATCATCATCTCGGATGAGAGTTGGCGTTGCGCGCCACTCCAGGCGTCAACCAGAACCAGCCTGCCATAGCATAAGCCCGACTCGGAGCACGACTGCATCGGGTTGAAAATGATATAACGGCTGTCGGGAGACCATGTGGCCCCGATCACCCTTCGGACGCC
>DATEMG010000397.1:0-14477 GCA_035275805.1 Blastocatellia bacterium | reverse complement strand
CCTGTTTCGCGCAAAGGCGCAAAGTCGCAAAGATGGCGCCATTTATTTCTCAAAGACCATCAGTCTGTCCAACGGAAGTATTCGAAGGCCTGTAACCGAAAGAAAGGTCCGGTATGAAATTACTGAAAGCGATACTGATTGGAATCGTGGTTCTGTTCCTCGCATTCATCGGCATGAAGTTGTTGGGCGTGGCGATCAAGATCCTGTTTGCTCTGTTCTGGCTGGCCCTGATCGGCCTAGCCGCGATGGCGCTGTGGAAGCTGTTCGTATCGAAAGGATCCAAACAGGAAGAGAGGAAAGAGGAGCCGCAAAAATTACAGACCCCGGAGATGACGCTGGAAGAATACAAGCGAAAGCTGGAGGCCCAGTTGAAGCAAAGCTCCGAAAAACGATCTTGAGATGTCTTCAAATGAGTTGGCGCAGAAAAAGGAGGTTCGATGAGTCGAGACAGAATTGATCTTGATCGAATATCTATCGCCAGTCCCTGCCCGATGGCTTGGGATGATATGGCGGGCAATGAGCGCGTGCGATTTTGCAGTCAATGCAAGCTGAACGTCTACGACATCTCCGCGATGACAAAGTCCGAAGCCGAGTCATTCATTGCAAATGCTGAAGGGCGAATTTGCGCCAAATTATATCGCCGCGCGGACGGCTCGATCATGACGAGGGATTGCCCGGTCGGATTGCGCGCTGTTCGGAAAAGGGTTTCACGCGCGACGGCTGCGGCTTTCTCCGCCCTGGTCAGTTTGTTCGGGGGCTCGGCGACATTCGCTCAACAGCAACAGCCGAAGAATGAATCGAGGGTTGATGTACACCGGATGCTCAGACGCTATGGGCAAGCCTCAATTGAAGGGACGATCTTCGATGTTGTTGGCGCTGTGGTTCCAGATACGCAGATTAAACTGATCAACGAGAGTACTAAGCGGGAAGTAACAACCAAGGCGAATGAAAACGGAAGATTCAGGATTTCGGACCTGGAAAATGGCATATACACAATCCAGATTCATGTCAATGGATTTCGAAAACTGGAGCAGTTAGGACTCGAAGTGTCTGACGAACAGTCTTTGAATCTGGTTGTGACACTCATAGTCGGTGAAGCCCTGACCGGTGTGGTTGTCACCGCTCCCGAGACTTTGCCAATCAACGATACGATCCCTTCAGGAGAATTAAAGCGCAAGGATAGACCGCGTGAATAAATTGAATACTAGGGAAAATCTTGAAAATCTCCTCGGCCAGCGCATCGTCATCATTGACGGCGCTATGGGAACGACGTTGCAGCAATACCAATTGGACGAGGCAGCCTATCGCGGCGAGCGGTTCAAGGACTGGGCGCAGGATTTGAAAGGCAATCATGACCTGCTCAACCTGACGCGCCCGGACCTGGTGGCCGAAGTCCACCGCGCCTACCTCGAAGCCGGCGCGGACATCATCGAGACAAACACCTTCAACGCGCAGGCCGTCTCGCTCTCCGATTACAAGATGGAGAGTCTGGCGTATGAGATGAACGTGGCGGCTGCGGGCATCGCTCGGCGGGTGGCCGACGAATTTATGGCCGAGCGCCCCGATCGCGTCTGCTTTGTCGCCGGGGCCATGGGGCCGATGAACCGCGCGCTGTCGCTCTCGCCGGACGTGAACAACCCGGCTTACCGCGCGGTGACCTACGATCAGGTGGCGCAGGCTTATTACGATCAGGCGCGCGGCCTCGTGGACGGCGGCGTAGACATATTGATCGTCGAGACGGTCTTCGATTCGCTCAATTCAAAAGCCGCGTTCTTTGCGATTCAGAAGCTCTTCGACGACGCGGGCGCCAGGCTTCCGGTGATGTGTTCGTTCACGATCACCGACGCCAGCGGGCGCACGCTCAGCGGGCAGACTGTCGAGGCTTATTGGAATTCCGTATCAAACAACGACCTGCTCAGCGTCGGGATCAACTGCGCGCTCGGGCCGAAGGAGATGCGGCCGTTCATCGAAGAGCTGTCGCGCGTAGCGCCGATTTACGTCAGCGCCTATCCGAACGCGGGCCTGCCCGATCCGCTCTCGCCTACGGGTTTCCCCGAAACGCCCGAAACGATGGCGCCGCAACTGCGCGATTGGGCGCGGCAGGGCTGGCTCAACCTTGTCGGCGGGTGCTGCGGCACGACGCCGGAGCACATCCTTGCGATCGCGGCGGCGGTCAAAGATTGCCCGCCTCGAGTGATACCGCAGGTCGAACCTTATTTGCGGTTGAGCGGCCTCGAGCCGGTGACGCTGCGCCCGGATACCAACTTCGTCAACATCGGCGAACGCACAAACGTCACAGGCTCGCCGAAATTCGCCAAGCTGATTTTGAACGGCCAGTACGAAGAGGCTTTGAGCGTCGCGCGCCAGCAGGTCGAGAACGGCGCGCAGATGATCGATGTGAACATGGACGAAGGCCTGCTCGATTCTGAGGGGGTGATGGTCAAGTTTTTGAATTTGATCGCCGCCGAGCCTGACATCGCCCGCGTGCCCATCGTGGTCGATTCATCGAAATGGTCGATCATCGAGGCGGGGTTGAAATGCGTTCAGGGCAAGGCCGTCGTCAATTCGATATCGCTCAAAGAGGGCGGGGAGAAATTCAAAGAGCAGGCGCGCCTGGTCCGTCGCTACGGCGCGGCGGTGATTGTGATGGCCTTCGACGAACGGGGTCAGGCCGATAACTACGAACGCCGCGTCGAAATCTGCGAGCGCGCGTACCGCATCCTGGTTAATGAAGTCGGTTTCCCGCCGCAGGACATTATCTTCGACCCTAACATCCTGACCGTCGCGACGGGGATGGAGGAGCACGACAACTACGCCGTGGACTTCATTTGCGCGACGCGGTGGATCAAGGAGAACCTGCCCTTGGCCAAGGTGAGCGGCGGGGTGAGCAACATCTCGTTCTCGTTCCGTGGCAACAACGCGGTGCGCGAGGCGATGCATTCGGCTTTTCTTTATCACGCTATCAAGGCCGGGATGGACATGGGAATCGTCAACGCGGGGCAGTTGGCCGTCTACGACGAGATACCGAAAGATTTGCTGGACCTGGTTGAGGACGTGTTGCTCAACCGGCGTCAGGACGCTACCGAGCGCCTGATCGCCTTCGCCGAAACAATCAAGAAGCAGGACAAAGCAGAAGCGAAAGAAGAAGAATGGCGGCTGGCTTCCGTCGAAGAGCGCTTGTCGCACGCGCTTGTCAAAGGCGTCGCCGATTACATCGAGCAGGACGTCGAAGAGGCGCGCCAGAAATACGGGCGGCCCTTGAACGTCATCGAAGGCCCGTTGATGGACGGGATGAACGTCGTCGGCGACCTGTTCGGCTCGGGCAAGATGTTTCTGCCGCAGGTGGTCAAATCGGCCCGCGTGATGAAAAAAGCAGTCGCCTATTTGCAGCCGTTTATGGAGGAGGAGAAGGCTTCCGAAAGCAATGGCGGCAATGGCGGCGCGCAGGGCAAGGTGCTGATGGCCACGGTCAAGGGTGACGTTCACGACATCGGCAAGAACATCGTCGGCGTGGTGCTGGCTTGCAACAATTACGAGGTGATCGACCTCGGAGTGATGGTTCCCTGCGAAAAGATCTTGAGGACGGCGCGTGAACAAAACGTTGACGTCATCGGCCTGAGTGGATTGATCACGCCGTCGCTCGACGAAATGCAGCATGTGGCGCGCGAGATGCAGCGCGAAGGCTTCACTACGCCGCTGCTGATCGGCGGGGCGACGACTTCGCGCGTCCACACGGCGGTCAAGATCGCGCCCAATTACGAGCCGCCGGTCGTTCACGTGCTCGACGCCTCGCGCGCCGTGCCGGTGGTGGGCGCGCTGGTCAATCCAGAGACGCGCGGCAATTTCGCCTTGAAAAACCAGGGCGAGCAACAACGCGACCGCGAGCTTTTCGAAGCGAGCCGCGAGCAGAAGAAGTCGCTCACGCTCGATCGGGCTCGCGCCAACGGCGCCCCGATCGACTGGGCGACAACTGAGATCGCGCGCCCCGAATTCACAGGCGTCCGGCCGCTCAAAAACTACCCGCTCGAACGTATCGTCCCGTTCATTGACTGGTCGCCGTTCTTTCACACCTGGGAACTGAAAGGCGTCTTCCCGCGAATTCTTGACGACCGGGTGGCGGGCCCTCAGGCGCGCAAGCTTTACGAAGACGCGCAAGCGCTGCTCGAACGTATCGTCAGCCGCAGGGAACTGCGGGCGCACGCGGTATACGGCTTCTGGCCCGCCAATTCGGTCGGCGACGACATCGAGGTCTACGCCGATGAAACTCGTTCGCGCGTTTTGACCGTCTTTCACACGCTGCGCCAGCAAAGCGAGAAACGAGCGGGGCAATACAATCAGGCGTTGGCCGACTTCATCTCGCCGCGCGAGAGCGGGCGGATCGATTACATCGGAGGCTTCGCCGTCACAACGGGCGTCGGCCTCGAAGAGCTTTGCGAGCGGTTCGAACGCGATCACGACGATTACAACTCGATCATGGCCAAGGCGCTGGCCGATCGCCTGGCCGAAGCCTTCGCCGAACTGCTGCACAAAAGGGCGCGCGAAGAATGGGGCTACGGGCGAAGCGAAAATCTGAGCCACGAGGATCTTATCAAAGAACGATATCGCGGCATCCGGCCCGCGCCTGGTTATCCGGCGCAGCCCGATCACACCGAGAAGAGGGCGCTCTTCGACCTACTGCAAGCCGAACAGAACGCGGGCGTTCATCTGACCGAATCGTTCGCGATGACTCCGGCCAGTTCGGTCAGCGGCCTGTATTTCTCGAGCCCCGACTCGAAATATTTCGCCCTAGGCAAAATCGAGCGAGATCAGGTCGAAGACTACGCGCAGCGCAAGGGAATGGAAGTGAGGGAAGTGGAGCGATGGCTGGCGCCGAATTTGAACTATTAGAGCGGATTGCAAAGGAGTCTACGGCGCCGGGCGATTCGTTTAACCGCCTTGGCGCCGGAGCGCTCCTTAGGTATAAGTTTTGTCGGAAAATTGACCCGGTGAATAAATTCACTGAACAGTCATGGCTCTGGGCAGCGTCGCTTTGGTCCCTTTGAGCAGCGCTGGCTTGTCCATCTTCGCGGCGCGCGCGTCTACGATCTTCAAAAGGTGGCTGGCGAAGACGATGATCTCGGCCGCCTCGACGGCGTCGAGCACAACGTGGCGGTGAGAGCGTGGGGACTTGTATGCGCCGACCAGCCCCGCGAACATTTCGGAGATGGCGAGTTTCTCCATATCTGTAGCTGTGTCGTCGCGCATCGGGCCGGTCTTCGGGTCGAAGGCTTTGCGCATGAGCGCGGCGCTGATGTCGGTGGGCGAGGAGCCGCTGGCGTTGCGCACCGCGACCTCAACCTCACGTAACGCCTGGAAGACCGCCGTGTCATATTCGGCGTTCTGGAAGGCTGTCTCCACCTTCCTGGCGATGATCGGGTGCAGGAGGTATTTTGGCAACATCCTCGATGAGCGGTAGGCGTTGAGATCTTCACGGCTCCGGATGGTCTTTCCCTTGTCTGTGATGAAATACCACCCGGTTTTTGTCGGCATTTCAGCGATCAGTCCTTCGCGCTCCAGATAGCCCCAGCCGGTCATCAACGCTTTGAGCAGTCGTTCGTAATAGGCCGGTGGGTATTCTTGCACGGTGCGCTGCATGGCGAAATCATTGCGGTTAAGCTGTAAGTGCTCAATCGAGTTCAAACTCTCTAGAATCACCGCCGCCACGTCTTCCAAATCGAGCTTCAACAATTCTTCAGGGTTGGGGATGATCGAATAAATGGTCTTATGTAAGCTCATATAAAAACTCCACTATAAATAAATCAAAAGGTATGACAGCCTCAGCCGGCAGTAGCAGCTGAGAATCTTGAATTATGACATTATTGTGTCGGGAGGCCATTCTACCATTGACTTCGCTTTGTCATGCAAATCTATGGTACGCCAAATAACATTAAATTCCTACCGAAGGCCTTAGGGCGGTTTTCATATGGATGAATAGTCACAGGGCGCCGCAGGACATACATGATTTCTCTGTGTTCTGCGGCGCTCTGCTGTGGCCGACAGTCTTCATACAGATGAAGTGATCCGGTCTCGCGTGTCTTTGTGGACTATTTATACTGACGGAAGGATGATGCGGAAGCAGGCGCCTGCGCCGACTTCCGATTCGATCTTGATCCGGCCGTTGTGCAGCTGCACGGCGCGGAAGGCCTGCGCCAGGCCGATGCCGCTGCCCTTGGGTTTGGTGGTGTAATAAAGGTTGAAGATCTTATCGCGCGCGTCTTCGGGGATGCCGGGGCCGCTGTCGGTGATGGCGATGAAGACGCGGTTTTCATCGTCGAGGCCTGTCTCGACCGCAAGCTTCCCGCCGTGCGGCATGACCTGGCAGCCATTGATGATGATGTTGAGGATCGCCTGTTTGAGGAGGTCGGGGTCGGCTTTGATGAGCAGCTGGCCTGGGCCGTAGCGCTCCTCGATGTTGATGCCCTGGGCGCGCGCGTCGGCGGCCAGCAGCACCACTTCACGCGTCAGCACGTTCGCGTTGATCTGCTGGAGCTTCAATTCTACGGGGCGCGTGAAATCCAGGAAGGTCTGTACTACGCGTTTGAGCCGGTTGACCTCGGACATCAGGATATCGACGTGAGGCTTCGGGTCGAGGCCGGCGTCGAGTTTGGCGCTGAGCAGTTCCAGGTGGAGCACCATCGCGTGAAGCGGGTTTTTGACTTCGTGCGCCACTCCGGCCGTGATGCGGTTGAGCGCGGCCAGTTTCGTGGCGAAATCGAGCTGCGTCTCCAGGCGCTGGAGAGTTTCGAAATCGCGCAGCGTGAGGAGCGCGCCTGCGGGCTGGCCGCGGTCTTCGAATATCTGGAGCGAGGCGACGACCGCCTGCTGACCGGCGCCGTTGACTGGGAAACTGGCCACCTCCTGCAGCGATTGGCCGGTCTGATAGGCGCGTTCGGTCAAGGACGTGATCGGGTGGCTGTGGCTGAGCGCTTCTGAAAGCCGCTGCCCGCGCAGCGTGAAGCGGCCGCCGCTGAGCATCTTCTCCGCCTCGGGGCTGGCCATGATCACGCGGCGTTCGCGGTCGAGCAGCAGGACGCGCTCCGAGAGGCTTCCGACGACTTGCTGCAACTGATCGCGGATCGCCTCGATTTCCGTCCGGTTGCCAGCGAATCTGCGCCCCAGTTCACGCAGACGCTGCGCGATGGATTGCATCTCGACATTCACAGGGCGAGGCTCGGATATCTTCGCGCTTTCGATCTCCATCTCCTCGATGCTTTCCATCGCTTCGCGCAGCGGCCAGAGCACCATGTTCGAAGAAATCCATGCCGTCAGCAGGCAGAGAAAGACAATGATCGAGGCGAAGACGCCGCTCAATTTCATTGCCGGCCACAGATCTTCGCGCAACTGGGATGCGGGAATCCCGGCGACCAGCTTGGCGAAAGGCTCGTTCTTGAAGCTGAACGTGTTTTCGATCTGATAGACGTCCTCGCTGCTCCACAGGTCCCACAACTGGCGGTACCACCGCGATGATTCGAAGCCCTCATCACCCGCCATCGGTTTGACCCTGCTGTTGGGCTGCTTGTAGGTCTGAGCCAGATTTTGCGGGTCGGAGTTGGCGATCACCGCGCCGTCGAGAGAGAGCAGCGCCACATAGGTGAAGCCTTTCGGATTGCTCACGCCCGCCTTGATCAGCGAACGCACGTTGGAGTCGAAGCCGATGGCGTTCTGCGGCGACTCGAGCGGGCGGCTGAAGATGGCCTGTTGCACGGCGTTGTGAATGGGAACTTTGAGCGCCTCGAATTTGTCGTGCTTGGCCGTGACCTGAACGCTCAGCAGGCGCGCAAGGTTGAAGCAGAGCAGGGCGCTCGCCGTTACCAGTACAAGAGAGATGATTACAGTTAAGTGCCGCGTGCGGACACTTGGTTCCCAACTCATGTAAAACGCCTATTCTTCATACGCGTGAGGATTCGCCAACTAGGGGCTGTGATTTTGAGTCTTGATTCGTTTGACCGCTTCTTCCAGCCGGATTCTCATTCGACCCACTCGCCCGACTGGACGACCTAAATTTACAGCCTTCGGTCGCTTAGTGGCAAGCGCTTTCTTACTAAATGATTTGGAGGCGCCAGTGACATCGCCGCCGGGTCGGTCTAAAAAGACAGCCACTGATTGAGAGATGTTGTGATTCGCGCCCGAATTGGGTGTCGCGCGCGGGCGGCAAACTTATGCTGGCCGCGACGTCAGGAAATGAGCCGATTAAACAGCCGCTTGGAAACTGCCAGGGGCTTAGCTCTCGCATTGGTTTGTCCGTCATCGCTTTTGCGTTTCCGTATTCTAAGATGGTTTGTAAAATAATTGAATTTAGATATCATGCGCGTCCAAAAAACTGGCGATGCATTAGCTGTCCGTTATATCATCTTTTCTCTTTTTTGAATGCCGCTTCTTCGGTCGCTTTATTAATGAATGCCCCTTCTTCAGTCGCTTTCTTAATAACAACGTCATGTTCGCCAACCCCTCGCTCGATCTGAACGCCTCGCCCACGTTCGGCGTGCTGACCACTCAGTTCATTGCGCCTGAACGCAATAACACGGCGGGCAGCCGCTGGATTCAGCTCGGTTTGCGAATTGAGTTCTGATCGGTCGAGTCGGGCTGTATTTTTGTTGAAGGCCGCGCCGCGCTGATGATTAAATTAGCGCGGCGCGGCTGTTTTGTTTGAGATGATTCCGGGTGTTGTGATCATTGGATTTATAAGCCGTCGCGCCTATTTCAGTCTGCCGCTCGGCAATCCGACTGTGCGAGCCGTTTCCCCCACGCAATTGAAAATCCCTCTGCCAGACGGCACTCCGGTCAATGTGCAGATGGCCACGGTGCAGCGCCTGGTTCCGCGCAACAATAGACAGGATGAATACACTGTCCGCAGTGACGCCAACCTGAGCGAAAAGCATCGTATATGGGGACGTTATTTCTGGCAGAATGCGCCAGGCGTTGATGCGCTCGTCGGCGTGGACGGCTTTTCGGGTGACCAGCCTGCGCAATCGAAACAGATCGGCGGCGGCTGGAACTGGTCGATCAGCACGCGCATCAACAACGAGTTCCGATTCAACTATTCGAAGTTGTTCGTGCTCTTCGGCGGCGGTTCCACCGGAGGCAAGGGACAGATTCCGCACCCCGACGATATTGACAAGGCTTTGGCGAATTTTACGCTGAACTTCTCCGGCGCAGACCTCCCCGGAGGAGCATTGCTTGCCGTCGGTCCGGCAACGAACCTGCCACAGGGTCGCTCGGTCGAAGCCTTTCAGTACACCGACAACATGACGCTGACCTATGGCAACCACCAGTTGAAGGCGGGCTTTGATCTACGCAAACTGGAAAACTCGGCCCCCTTCCTGCCATTCGTCAATGGACAATTCACCTTTAACACTCTGGGGGTATTGGCCACTAACACGCCGACGGCCACGAATGTCGCCTTCGGGCCAGCCACGCTGGTTTACGGCGAATACGATAAATTCGGCTACTTCCAGGACGACTGGCGCATCAAGCCGAATCTAACGTTGAATCTGGGTTTGCGCTACGAACATACGGGGCAGCCGATCAATCTGCTGAACGACGTCACCGTCGCGCGCGAGAGCAATAACTCGACGGCTTTTTGGCGTCAGAACCTGCCGATTGAAGCGCGCACCAATCCGCGCATCCCGGCCGATAACAACAACTTTGCGCCGCGTGTCGGCTTCGTCTATTCGCCTCGCTTTGAAAATGGCTTTATGGGCAAGCTGTTCGGCGGGGACAGAACCACGATTCGTGGCGGCTATGGCGTCGCGTATGACGCGACGTTCTATAACTTGTTGCTGAATATCTCGACCGCGTCGCCGACAGTCTTTCTGACCAGCGCGGCGCTGCCTGTCCCGAGCGCGGCGCCGACGGGCGATGTGGTGCGCGGCGCGGCGCAAACCAGCGGGCTGATTCGCACTCAACCCCTCCAACAATTTCATCGGCACGCCGGCGAGCATCTCGCTCGACAACGTTAACTTCTACAACTTCCAGGAGAACAGCGGCGGCCGTCGCGTCATTTCGATGTCGCTGCGCATCCAGTTCTAAACGACGGCTTCGGTCTGAAGCCGTAAACAATAAAACCCCGTCTGGTTCTAACTCACCCGGTTGGAATCAGATGGGGTTTCGTTTTTCAACGACTTGGGCGCGCGTCGACTGTCAAGCTCAGCCTTTTAGATCAGTTAGAGATTGCGTGTACGGTAGGGGCAGACCTGTGTCTGCCACGGTTTGGGGCTATACGTAACCACCGGGGCCCCACACACAGGTCTGCCCTTACACTGAGGTTAATTTGTTTGAGGCGATCCCGGATGTTGTGGGCAGTCGGCTTACGGGCCCTCGCATCTATTGGTGGATTGTAAAAACTTTGTATGTTTATGAAGTTTTTAGCGCGTTTCCTTGAAGAAAATCTATCATGTGAGTATTATTGCGCCACGTCGTAGACAGTAAAATGTATGCAATAAAATAAAAGAGATTGACGACACGCCTTTTTGAGTCCTTCGCTTTGCTGAGAACTACTCAGATCACACTTTTATAAAGTTGGGGCCTCTCCTCGCTAAATCAGGATTCAGGTCTGTGGCTTTGCCATTGAACGGTCCGCCGTCTAGCCATGTTGGGTGTCTTCAACGGTTCACAAACTTCCAGTCTAGGAGGCCAGTATGAAAAACCACATTTCAGTTAGATCAGTATGGATAGCCATGTTCGCGTTGTTGCTGATTGGCTCTACGGCGTTAGGGCAGGCGACACGCGCCAGTTTAAGTGGTTTGGTCAATGACCAGTCCGGCGCCGCCGTGTCGGGCGCAAAGGTAACCGCGAAACACATCGCTACAAACGAGGAGTTCCAAACCTCCACCGGCTCGAATGGGACGTTCGATTTCGCCTCACTGCCGCTCGGTAAATACTCCGTCACGATCGAAGCCACCGGTTTCAAGCGTGTTGAGGCGCAGGACGTGACGCTCGAAGTCGGAGTGCCGGCGAAATTGAACCTGGCGATGGAGGTCGGTCAGGTTAGCGAAGCCGTCGTAGTCACTGGCGAGGTTCAGGATATGATCAACACCTCGAACCCCACGCTGACCAATGTCATCAACACCAGGCAGGTTAAAGACCTTCCACTGCTGGGCCGCAACCCGCTGGACCTCGCGCGTCTTCAGGCCGGAGTCGCCGTGGTGGGAACCAATACTCGTGACGCTTCGGTGGGCGGACTCCGTGGCAGCGCCACCAACGTCACCCAGGACGGCATCAACGCCATGGACAACTTCGTCAAGACAAGTTCCTTCTTCGCCATCAGCGCGCCATCGCTCGATTCCATAAGTGAATTCAGCGTGACGGTCGGAACTGTCGGCTCGGACGCCGGACGCGGCGTGGCCCAGACTCGCATGGTCACCAAATCCGGCACCAACGAATATCATGGCAGGGTTTTCTATCAACACCGCAACGATGCGCTGAATGCCAACACCTTTTTCAATAACGCGACGAACACACCCAAGGAGGTTCTGCGACAACACTTCTTCGGATTCAACATCGGCGGTCCGGTTATAGTGCCGAAATATAACGGGCGCGATAAGAGCTTCGTGTTCTTCGCCTACGAAGGCTTCCGCGAGAATTTCCAGGCCACACGCAATCGCACTGTGCTGACTCCGGAAGCGCGACAAGGTATCTTCAGATACACTGACTCAACTGGAGCTGTTCAGTCGGTCAATCTGCTTGGTATCGGCAGTGTCGGCGCCCTCAATCCCATCAGCGGCGCGCAGCTTAACGGAATGCCCCAGCCGAATAACACATTAGTGGGTGATGGTTTCAACACGGCCGGCTTCCGCTTCAACGTCAACGGGACTGATCCGAGCGACAAGTATGTCGGACGTATCGATCAGAAACTGTTCGACAGTTCCCGGTACGGGTCGCATAAGCTGGAGTTCATATACAATCACGCCGACTTCCTTCTTACGCCAGACACCTTCAACGGCCTTGAAGCGCCGTTCCCTGGCGGAGTCAATGCGTTTCAATCATCGCGGCGCATACTGACGACGGCGGCGATTCAGTCCACCTTCGGCTCTCGAATAACTAATGAAGTGCGCGTCGGCCACCAACGCGCGCCGGTCGGATTCCTGCGTGATGGGCAGCCGACCGTTCCGTTCCTTAACTTGATCACGGTAACGGACGTCGACAATACATTCCTGTCGCAGGGGCGCAATACGTTGGTCTACGAGTATATTGACAACTTCTCGTTGGCCGCAGGAGCGCACACGTACCGCATGGGAGTCGACATCCAGTCAATCACCGCAATCACCTTCAATGACACGGGGATAAACCAAACTATCAATTTCGGCTCGAATAATAATAACCCGGATGGCATCCTCAATAGCGAGTTCACGAATCTGCCGTCAGGGAATACCGGAAACGCCATCGTCACCCGGGCGCAGAATGTCTTTGCCAATATTGTTGGCCTGCTCGCCAGCGCCAATCGTACGGTCAACGTGACCAGCCCGACTTCGGGTTTCGTTTCCGGCGCGACTCGCCAGCGTGACTTCAAGCAGCGTGAGGTGAGCCTCTACTTCCAGGATCAATGGCGAGTGCGGCGTAACTTAACGCTCAACTACGGCACCCGCTGGGAGTTCCAGGGTGTGCCCTTTGAAGTCAACGGCGTCGCCATCCAGCCGGTCAACGGACTCGACGGACTGTTCGGCATCTCGGGTCCGAACAACCTGTTTAATCCTGGCGTGCTTAGGGGACAGTCTACAACCTCAATAGACTTCGTCAACGGAAAGACCGGGAAGAAGCTCTACAACAACGACTGGAACAATTTCGCGCCGTTCATCGGAATCGCGTACTCACCCAACTTCGAGAACGGGCTGCTGCAGCGGATATTCGGCAAAGACCAGGCGAGTTCGATCCGCGCCGGATATTCGATCAGCTACCTGCACGACGGTTTCACGGTCGTGAGCAACGCGCTGGGCGTGGGCACTACCAATCCTGGATTGATCCAGACGGCGGCCAACAATACGCCGACTGGCGTGCTGACCGCGGCCGGCGTCCCTCTCACCACGCCGAATTTCGCTGTGCCGATCACCGACGCGCAGAATTTCGCGATCAACAACAATAACGGGTTGTGGACCTTCGACCCGAACTTGCGGGTTCCCTACGTCCAGCAATGGTCGTTCGGAATCGAGCGCCAGCTTGGCAGTAACACTGCATTCGAAGCGCGGTACGTGGGCAATCACGCGGTCAAGAACTTCCGGGCTGTGGACTTCAACGAAGTCGACATCCTCAACAACGGCTTCCTGAAGGAGTTCCTTAACGCCAAGAGTAATCTGGCGCGCAATGGCGGAACCAGCTTTGCGCCCGGCGCGACTGGGACGCCATTGCCGATCTTCAGCGCATTGTTCTCAGGGTTCACCACGGCGCAACAAACCTCAAGCGGCTTTGGCAGCACCACCTTCATCAGCAACCTTAACAACAACAACGCCGGCGCAATGGCTTTCTCGTTAGCCAACAACCCGACTTACAGGACCAACCGCGCGAACCTTACGCCCAATTTCTTCCTGGCCAATCCGAACGCGGCCTTCGCGCGCGCGTTGACAAATAACGCGTTCTCGAACTACCACTCGCTGCAATTGGAGCTTCGCCGGCGCCTGTCGAAGGGGCTGCAAATGCAAGCCAACTACACCTTCAGCAAGGCGCTCGCCGATGGCGGCGAAGGTCAAAATAACCAGAGCACTCGCGATGAGCCACTGACTCTACGCAACCTCTCGTTAGATAAGCATCGTGCGAGCTTCGATCAGACTCACCGCTTCATCGCCAACTTCATCTACGAATTGCCGTTCGGCCCTGGACGCAGATGGCTCAGCGGTGGATTCGCGCCGCTCCGCAAGGCGGTCGAAGGATTCCAAGTAGGCAGCATCATCTCTTACCAAACTGGCGCCCCGATCTTCATCACGTCGGGACGCTCCACGGTCAATCAGTTCACCGGGAACATTGGGGCGCAGTTCGTCGGCGCTTCCTTCGACGACTTCAAGAACTCCGCAGGTATCTACAAGACCCCTGACGGCGTGTTCTTCTTCAATCCGAACATGCTGAACATCACCAAGAACGCGGCGGGTGCGTTTACCGGCGCCACGCTCAAACCGGGACTGCTTGACGCCCCCGCGCCAGGCACGTTCGGCAACTTCCCGCGCAACTCGTTCAACGGGCCGAAGTTCAGCCAGGTGGATATCAGTCTTAGCAAACGGACGCGTTTCTATGAAAGAGGTGACGTAGAATTCAAAGTCAACTTCATCAACGCGTTCAATCAAGCCAATTTCATTTTCAATTCTCTGAACTTTGACGACGCGAACTTTGGCCGCATCAACTCCACCAGGGGTTCCGGCTCGACCGCTCGCGAAATCAACTTTATCCTGGGCGTCAACTTCTAGGCGGAAGGCGCAAGCCGAAACTGCAAACAGTTGAATGCCTGAAAAATGGGG
>DATEMG010000396.1:0-9174 GCA_035275805.1 Blastocatellia bacterium | reverse complement strand
CCTGCATCACCGCCTTTCATATTTGCCCGGGATGGTTTATATGAAGGTGCGCGTTTTGGCTGTGAGGGGCCAAAAGCCGCCAATACCGTCACTCAAATTCTGAAACAGATTATCCAATCCGAAAGGAAGGGCACGATGAATCGCAGGGATTTTATCGCCACCGGGCTGGTCTCCGGCGTAACAGCCGTGGCCGCGCCGAATGTGGCGCTCGCCGGCGCGAGCGGCGCCGAACCCGCACGCAAATTCAAACTCAACTACGCGCCGCATTTCGGCATGTTCAAACTGCACACGGGAGAGGACCTGGTCGCCCAACTGCAATTCTTCCACGATCAGGGCTTCACCGCGCTCGAAGACAATGGCTTGCCAGACCGTCCCGTCGCCGATCAGGAGAAGATCGGCAAGGCTTTGGCCGATTTGAAAATGACGATGGGCGTCTTCGTGGCCAATAAGGATTTCGGGAATCCGACCTTCGCCGTCGCCACCTGGAAACCCGAAACGCGCGAGCCGATCCTCAAAGACATCCGCAACGCGGTGGATGTCGCCAAGCGCGTCAACGCCAAATGGTGTACGGTCGTGCCCGGCTGCCACGATGAGCGCCTGGATTGGGAATACCAGACGGCCAGCGTGATCGACATGTTCCGCCGCTGCGCCGAGATTTGCGAGAAGGCCGGGCTGGTGATGGTGATGGAGCCGCTCAACACGCGCCGCGATCATCCGAAGCTCTTCCTGACCAGGATTGGACAGGGTTATCAGATTTGCCGCGCGGTCAACAGCCCCTCAGTCAAGATTCTTTACGACATGTATCATCAGCAGATCACCGAAGGAAACATCATCCCGAATATCGATCTGGCATGGGAAGAGGTCGCTTACTTCCAGGTCGGCGACAACCCGGGCCGGAAGGAGCCTACGACGGGCGAGATGAATTACCGCAACATCTTCAAGCACATTTACAGAAAAGGCTTCAAAGGCGTGGTGGGGATGGAGCACGGCGTCAAGGACAACAAGACCAAAGAGGGCGAGATGGCCTGCGTTCAAGCTTACGTCTCGTGCGACAACTTCGAGATCGACGGCTAATGCAAGAATCCTTAAGATTGCGGATGGTGCAATCGCCGATCATCCCGGTGGTCGGTGAATTGATACGAAGTCATCCGGGCGTGATCTCGCTCGGGCAGGGCGTAGTCTCTTACCCGCCGCCGCGGCAGGCCTTCGATCAGATCGCAGAATTTCTCGCCGACCCCGATCTGCACAAGTACCAGGCCGTCTACGGCGTCCCGCGGTTGTTGGAACTGATCGAAGCGAAACTTCGCGACGAAAATGGAATAGACGTAAAGCGCGCAGATCAGAGAAGACGCGTCGTGGTCACGGCCGGCGGCAACATGGCTTTCGTCAACGCCCTGCTGGCGGTGGCCGACGCGGGCGACGAGATAATTCTGCAAACGCCCTATTATTTCAACCATGAGATGGCGATCACGATGGCCGATTGCCGCGCCACACTCGTTCCGACCGACGAGAATTATCAACTTCGCCCCGACCTGATCGCCTCGGCGATCACCGAAAGGACGCGCGCCGTCGTGACGGTCTCGCCGAACAATCCAACGGGCGCCGTTTACAGCGAATCGTCGCTGCGCGAGGTGAACGAGATATGCCGCGCGCGCGGCGTCTATCACATCAACGACGAGGCCTACGAATATTTCACCTACGGCGGCGCGAAACATTTTTCCCCCGGATCAATCGAGGGGAGCGGCGAACACACGATCTCGCTCCATTCGCTCTCGAAGGCTTACGGCTTCGCGAGTTGGCGCGTAGGGTGGATGGTCATCCCCGGCCATATCTTCGAGGCGGTCAATAAGATTCAGGACACGATCCTGATTTGCCCGCCGGTCGTCTCGCAGTTTGCCGCGGCCGGCGCGCTTGCGATCGGCGCCGGATATTGCCGCGCGCAGGTCGAAGGGCTAGCCTCAGTCCGCGAGATGGTCATGAGCGAGTTGGCGGCGCTCGGCGATTGTGTCGTCGTCCCGCCGGCGGACGGCGCGTTCTATTTCTTTCTAAAGCTTGACACTGAGATGAAGCCGCTGGCCTTGGTCGAGCGATTGATCAAAGAGCACGGCGTGGCGGCGATCCCGGGCAACGCGTTCGGCATGGAGAATGGGTGCTACCTGCGCGTCGCTTACGGCGCCCTGCGGCCGGAGACGGTGGCCGAAGGCGTCGGGCGGCTGGCTCGCGGGATACGAAGCATCACAGGCAAGAGGTAACGACAATGCAAATCATCGGTCTACAACTTGACAGCGTTTGGGAAAATAAAGCGGCAAATCATGACAAGGTCCTCTCGCTTCTGGATAAGGCCAAACCGCAGGCGGGGGCGTTGGTCGTTTTGCCCGAAATGTTCGCGACGGGCTTCAGCATGAACGTCGCCGCGATTCACGACGAATCGCGCGAGACTCAGGATTTCCTCTCTAGCGCGGCGGCCGAGCGCAGCATCTATCTGATGGGCGGCGTGGTGATGAGGGACGAGGCGACCGGACGCGGACGAAATGAAGCCGTCGTCTATTCGCCGGAAGGCAGGGAAATCGCGCGCTATTGCAAGTTGCAGCCTTTCGCCCCGGGGGGCGAATCGGAACATTACACGGCGGGCGATCGAGTGTGTCTCTTTGAGTGGCGGGAATTCATGGCGGCGCCATTCATCTGCTACGACCTGAGATTTCCCGAACTTTTTCGCCGTGCGGCCGCGCGCGGAGCAACCTTGATCGTAGTCATCGCCAGTTGGCCGGTCGTGCGCATCGACCACTGGGTGACGCTGCTCAAGGCGCGCGCGATCGAGAATCTGGCATACGTCGTCGGCGTCAACCGCTGCGGCCAGGACCCGAAGCTTTATCACCCCGGGCGCAGTGTTATCTACGACCCGCACGGGCGCGTAATGGCCGACGCCGGCGGCGAAGAGAACTGGACCGAGGCGCAATTGGAATTGCAGCCGCTGCTCGATTGGCGGCGGAACTTTCCCGCACTCGGCGACATGCGTCAGGATTTCAACAGGCTTGAGAAATAGTCGCAAGAGGAGCCTATGCTGGAAATCATCCTGGTGTTGTTGGGAGGAGGGGTTGGAACTGGCTGCCGGTATGGTTTGTCGTCATTGATATATTCTCGCATCGAGCGCCCGACGTTCCCTTACGCGAACCTGGTCATCAATGTCTCGGGCAGTTTCGCCATAGGCTTACTGTCAGAGCTTTTTGACGGGCGTGCGCTGATCTCGCCCACGACGCGAGCGGCGCTGTTGACCGGATTTCTCGGCGGCTACACGACCTTCTCCAGCTTCTCTTACGAAACCTTTTCACTGATCCGAGACGGCGAATGGTTCCGCGCGACGCTAAACTCGGTGGGCAGCGTCCTGCTTGGGCTCGCGGCGGTCTGGCTGGGCGTGCGATTGGCTCAGAGGCTGTAATATCTGTAGGTGTCTTTCCATGCCGCAAACTACCTGGGAGCGCAGGCATCCTTGCCTGCTCGCATCGGCCAGTCGGTTATTGCCGGAAACCACGCAGGCAAGGATGCCTGCGCTCCCAGGCCCTCGCGCGCCCTGAACCGATTAACCTCTTGATGCGTACATCCCTATCGAAATTTATTGATGACCGCGCCGCCTGAAAAGCCGGCGGCGTAAACAGACAATCTTTTAACGGGAAGGAAATTATGTCTATTAGCGCATCACTGCTGCCTGAATTCGATCAGGAAATGGCTAACACTCGGAAGTCGTTGGAACGGGTCCCCGACGACAAATTGGATTGGAAGCCACACGAAAAGTCCATGTCTATGGGCGGTCTGGCCACGCATTTGGCCAATCTGCCGATCTGGACGGTCTTAACCATCAATCAGGATTCATTGGACCTGGAGCCACCGGGCGGCGAGCCGTTAAGGATAGAGGAGAAAAAATCGCGGCGGGAAATTCTGGAAGATTTCGACAAGAACGTGAGCGCCGCGCGCGCCGCCGTCGCGGGCGCGCGCGATGAGGAGCTGCTCAAACCCTGGTCTCTGCTCAAGGGCGGCGTCACGCTGATGACCTTGCCCAAGATCGCCGTGCTGAGAAGCTTCGTGATGAATCACGTCATTCATCATCGCGGCCAGTTCACCGTCTATCTGAGGCTCAATGACGTCTCTGTGCCTTCGATATACGGGCCGTCCGCCGATGAAGGGACAATGTAAAAAGCCGGTACGGCGTTGCTCGCGCAAGCAAGCGGCTGATCGTGAGACCAGCCGCCTGCTCGTGCGCGCGGCGCCGTACCGGCGTCCCATTGTTGCGGCTTCGATTTAGAAGCTGATTTTCAACAAGTAACGGATCACGCGCCCGCCGCCATCGCCGAACTGCGGCTGCAGGAATGTCCCGGCCGGCGACGTGAAGATGTTGGCCGCCGGCCCCGTCCCGTTCGGTGAGAAGGGGCTGATGCTCCCCGTTCCATATTGGGGGTGGTTGAAGATGTTGAAGAATTCTGTGCGGAAGTGGAGTCCCAGTCCTTCGCGGACTCGGACCTCTTTTTGCACTGTGAAGTCGAAGTTGTTGATCCCCTTCGTCCGCTCGGTGTTGCGTCCGAGGGCGCCTGTGCGCCCGCTTCCCGCAGCCAAACCAATGTAACGCGCCGTGCTCGGATCAATCGGGGCGTTGTTCGCATCCGGGTTGATGAAACCGGTCGGGCTCGGGTTGGTCGCGGTCGCGGGAATCGCTCGCACGCCTTTCTGCCCGTTCGGGTTGAAGTCCGGGCGGTCGTTGTTACCGACGAACCCATTCGAATCCACGCCATTGACCACTGTGAATGGCGTCCCACTCTCGAAAGTCGTAATGCCGGAGAGTTGCCACCCGCCGACGACGCGGCCCAGCGCGCCACGCTGCTCGCGCATAAATGGCAGGTCGTAGACGTAGGTGAAGACCGCGCGGTGTGTGCGGTCGAAAAGCGAGACCGCGCGCTCGTTGCGCTCGCCTCCGAAGAAGTGCGGAATGATCGGCAGCGACGAATTGGTAAGTCCGGCCGAAGCGAAGATCTCGCTGCCGTTGTCGATCAGCTTGGAGTAGGTGTAGGAGGCGGTCAATCCCAGACCCTTCGTGATCCGCCGTTGCGCTGTCACCTGGCCGGCATGATAAATGGACGAGCCGCTGTTGGAGCGAATGACGCGGCTGCCCTGTAGGTTGTCAAACCGCCCTTGAGTGGGCCCGGTGAAGCCTGCGGGTGTGATGCGCAGATTGGCCGGCACTTGCGGGTTGCGCTCCTCGTTGGCATAGAGCTTCGTTCCCTTCGAGCCGATATAGGAGGCGTCAATTATCAACGCGCCGGGCAACTCGCGCTGGATGCCCAGCGACCAGCGCTGGTAGTAAGGGTTGACCAGGTTCGAGTCGACCAGCGTCTGAGCGTCGAGTGGTGAAAGAGGGCGAGCGGTGACTGGCAGCAGGCCCGTCAGGTTGGTGAAGCCGCGATTCGTGCCGGTGGTGGTCGGCGCGACGTTCTGCGTCGCGATCACGTTCGGCGAGGAGGTGGCCGCGTTTGATGCGATGTTGTTGAAGAACGAGTCGTAGCCGATCTGGTAGCCGCTGCGGATCACGCTCCGCCGGTCGCCGAAGACGGCGCCCAGCACCCCGTTCTTGAACGAGGGTGAGAAGGCGACGCCGATGGTCGGCGCAAAGTTATTATTATCGTCCGCCGCCTCGCTCGGCTGCGTATACGGCCCCTGCAAGGTCACCGGGTCGACGTTGAACAGGCCTGTGAAGGCCGCCGTGCGCACCGAGTTGACAGGATTGCCGAAGTTCTCGTAGCGGACCCCCAGGGTGAGCGTGAGCGCCTCGTTTACGCGCCAGCGATCCTGGAAGAAGTAAGCCTGCCGGAACAGCTCCGGGTAATAGGACGGGCTGCCGAAATCGCGGTTGGCTGAGCCGCCAGACCCCGAGAAGTCGTCAATGTAGTTAGCCAGCCCCGTGAAGCCGCCGCCCGCATTGTAGATGAGCGATCCGCGCTCGTTGATCGGCGCGAACTGGCGCGAACGCTGTTTGAGCAGGTCGAAGCCGCCGCGGAATGTGTGGGCGCCGCGGAGATAAGTGACCGTATCCTGGATGACATAATTGTTGGCTATGCGGCCTTGCGGCAGATTGGTCTGGATGCCGATGTTGTAGGCCGCCCCAGGGACATTGGTAACTCCGGCGATGGTGATGTTCGGCAGCGTAAGTCCGAGGTCGTTCGGCGGGTCGAGCGGAAAGGCCAGCGCGATCCGGTTGTACGAGAGTCGCAATTCGTTGGTCACACTCGGCGAAAAAACGTGCGTCTCGCTGATCAGGAAGTTCTGGAAGCGGTTGGCCTGACTGGTCGTGAACCCCGGCAGGCCGAGCGCGGCGCCGCCAACGGGCGCGCTCTGATCAGCGTAGAGGTAGCGCCCCGAGAGCTGCGATATTTCGCTAATTTTGTGATCGATGCGGGCCTGGATCTGCGGCTCGACGAAGCTTGTAGCAAATGACGCCCCCGTTCTGCCGAATTCGACGCCCGGGCGGCCCGCGCCGAGATCGATCAGCGTCGGATTCGCCACCCCGACTACGTCGCGAGTGAGGTTGAGTAGTGTATCGACGCGTGGGTTCGCGCCTTCCGGAAACCGTGAGCGCAAGGTGGCGCGGCCCGCGGCCGTGGGCGTCAACACTGTCGGGACCGTGTTCGATGCCTGCCGCTGATTCTGATATGCGCCGAAGAAAAAGGTGCGATCCTTACCGTCATAGAACGGCAATTTGACCGGGCCGCCGATGGTACCGGCGAAGACGTGCTCGGTGCCGTAGGGCGGGTTTCTGCGCTGGCGGATCGCCTCGATCTGCGACTCTGTATTGGTAATCGCGTCATCGTGCCTTGAATCGTATTGCCAGGACGCCGTGCCGTGATATTGATTGCCGCCGGGCTTGGTGATGACGTTGACCACAGCGCCGCCCGCGCGCCCGAACTCCGCGTCATAATTGGAAGTTTGCACCGAAACCTCTTGCACCGCGTCGGGGTTTTTGATCTGGAAGCCCTGGCCGGCGACCGAGATATCGTTATTCTCCGTTCCGTCGATCAGGAAGTTGTTCGAACGCCCGCGCCCGCCGTTGACCGAGAAAGTGCCGACGCCGAACCCGAAGCGGTTGGTCGTGACGCCGGGCAGCGTGAGCGCCAGCATGGCCGGGTTGCGCGTAGCGACTGGGAGTTCGGTGATGCGTGTCGAATCGATGTTGCCGCCGCGCACGGGGGCCTCGGTTTGTAACAACGCGCCGGACTCCGCAGTCACGTCGACCGAAAGAGCCGTCGCGCCGGGTTGCAGTTGCGTGTCCACTGCGGCTATCTGGTTGGCGCTGACGAAGACGTTGGATTTGAGGACCTCTCCAAATCCGGTGGCCGTGAATTTGATTGTGTAGTCGCCGAGGTCTACGGCGTCGAAGCGGTAAATCCCTTCATTGTTTGTGACGGTCGACCGGCTGACGGTCGTGGCTGTGTTGGTGAGCGTGACATTAGCCCCGGAGATCACGGCGCCGGTCGGATCGGTTACTGTGCCGCTGACCGTGCCGCGACTCGTCTGGGCAAAGGTTACAATTGACAGAATGAAAAATACAAGCGTGAAAAACGCTGCTCTGGTTTTCATGTTTACCACCTCCGGGTTACAAAAAATTGTCATGTATTGACTTGGAGCGCAATCCAACGTTATTGAGGAAAAGTCCGGCATTCATTTGCGCAATAATTATTCCATTTCTGGTTCGGCCTGCGGCTTGATTGGAAAAACGCCATAAAATAAGGAGATTTCCTTGAGAAAAGACGAAAGCTATGAGGAAAGCGGCGGGAAGCGATTCAAAACTTCGGATTGAATATGAGTTCTCGTATTCACGTCAGATCGCTTTTACAAACCGGCAGACTCGACGTAGAAACTAAGCGCGCGCCGAAAGGGGCCGTTGATAGATCGAATTTGTCATCACCGGCGTCTTGATGGTCAAGTCTCTCCGGGCATATCATTTTTACGGAGGCGCTTATGCGGTTCGAAGAATTCTCATTCGGGGCGATTCGGATTGACGGCGCGACTTACGAGCACGATGTGGTGATAGATCGCGGCGAGATCAGCAAGCGTCAAAAGAAAGCGTCAAAAAAATTCCGGGACGAATTCGGTCACACGCCGCTTTCCATCGAAGAGAAGATTCCGTGGAAATGCCGCCGACTTGTGGTCGGCACAGGGGCGTATGGCAGATTGCCGGTGATGGACGAGGTGAGGCGCGAGGCGCGGCGCCGCAGGGTTGAACTGCTCGCCCTGCCGACGATCGAAGCGATCGAGGCGCTGAAAGATAAGCCCGAAGATACTAACGCCGTCTTGCACGTAACGTGCTGAGCGATTCGCCACTACTTTCCCCAATCGCCGAGAGATTTGCGTATTTGTACAATCTGGCCCAGGTGATAAGCGTTGTGATCGGCGACCAGCAAGATCTCGCGCAGATACGTCCGCCCTTCGCCGTGAGGAATTTCAGCCGTCAAGTCCAGATTCCGGTCCTCGACCAGTTTGACGACTTCTTCGAGGTCGGTGATAAACGCCGCCACAGAAGCCGCCCACGCCTCTTCAGTCAATTCGCCAGTCTCTTTCGGCCAGTAGCCCTCGGGAAAATCGGGCGAGACCCACGAAGCGTCAATCGTGTAGCGCAAGATGTCCTCCTGCGCCAACCGTATGTGTTCGAGGTTCTCCCAGACAGAATGCGGACTATTCGCCGGTCGAACATTCCGCAGCGCAGGGCTAAGGCCGTCCAGAGCATGTTGGGGCGTCAGATGCGCGTGTCCGCCGCGCAGCAATTCAACCAGATTTTGACGCAGGATAGAATCGTTCATTTTCCCTCCACCATTCCATTTTAGGTTCGGGCCCGATGATTTGTCATTTGCCATTTGTCATTGGCTAAATGATTCGCAAGGTAATGACAAATGACAACCTGGTATGAAGTTTGCCTGATCAGGGTCGAAATCAGCGGGAATTCGGAGGAGATCATGAAATCGAGGTCAATCCAACGATCTTTTCAACGCGGAGGCGCCGCGCTGTTCATATTTGTCATCGCGTGGCTCGCGGCCTTGCCGATGCGCGCGCGCGCCAATCCTATCGTTGATTGGGATGTGATCGCTTTCGCCGCAGTCGAGGCTTCTGGGAAGACCGGCCCCGTGACCGCTTGCGACG
>DATEMG010000395.1:0-9595 GCA_035275805.1 Blastocatellia bacterium | reverse complement strand
TCCTAAAGCCTCGCTTATCGCCAGGCTCTTCTGGTAATGCTCCAGCGCCTGCGCGTGGTTGCCTTGGCTGGTATGGATATTCCCGATGCCGCCCAGCGCCCTGTAGACCCTGGTCTTGTCCCCTAAAGCCTCGCTTATCGCCAGGCTCCTCTGATAATTCTCCAGAGCCTGGGCGTGGTTGCCTTGGCTCAAATGGATAAGTCCGATGTTGTTCAGGTCTATACTGATCCCGCGCTTGTCTCCTAAAGCCTCGCTCAGCGCCAGGCTCTTCTGGTAATGCTCCAGCGCCTGCGCGTAGTCGCCTCGGTTGGCATGGATCCCCCCGATGTTAGACAGCGCCAGGCTGACCCCGGTTTTGTCCCCCAAAGCCTCGCTTATCGACAAACTCCTCTGAAAATTCTCCAGCGCCTGCGCGTAGTCGCCTTGGTTGGAATGTATAACCCCGACCTCGTTCAGCGTATCAGCAATCCCCTCCCGGTCGCCGATTTGTTCCGCAATATTCTGCGCGAGGTGAAATCGGGCGAGCGCTTCCGGATAATTGCCCTGTGAACGCAGACGGCCGCCAGTTCGGGTCAACTCCCGAACCAAGCTCTCCGTCACAAGCTCCTTCTCCGCTGTCAAGAGCGCAGACTGCTCAGCGTTAGTTTTAGCCGTTGCCAGCGCATTGGCGAGGTCTTCAACTGCCGGCGCCTCGCGCCAGACTTTCCAGGCCCCTTCTTCCTTCACGCCATGCAGCGCGCGAATCATTTTCCCAAAACGAGCCGCAGGCTTGCCCGTCTTCGCTTCAATGGCGTTCAACTCAACCTCGAAGCGGAATTTTGCCTTATCACTCTCGACCACTATTTTGAGGGGCGCCAAACCTTTGACCTCTATCTTCTCGTGGTCGGCGAAGAGCTTCTGCGTCGCCGCCCGGCGCGAAGCAAGTTCGGGAGATTTCGCGCTCCATAACCGCAAGAAGCCGTCAAAATCTTTTCTCGCGCAGGCGGCGTAAAACTCCTGCGCCAGCGCGCGCAAATCGGCCTCATCCGCTGTTGAGGGGAAGGCAGGGCGCTCCTTTCGAGATTCGTCTTGAGCCAGGACGATTGAGAAAAGAATGCAGGCCGAGATGACTACCCATAACCAACGATGCCGGGCGAGCCGCATAAGACCACCTCCTTCGGAAAACCGTTAAGAGTTCTGCCTTCGGTCGACAGACTTCTCTCGCCATGCCCAGCCGCTTGAAGGCGGGACTCTATACATCTTCATTGTTTCAGGCCGTCCCGTAGCGGGCTGAAGGCTGCTTGGAAGATGCGGGCATTGTAGTGATGACAGGAATACTGGTCAAAGAAAATTTTTTCCTGCTTTTTTTCCGCCGGTAATACGACCGGCCTTTTTCCGCCTTTCCCCAGCGTGACGGGAAAGTCACGAGAAGGGCTGATGGCTTAACTCGAGCCTTGGAGCGGCCCCGGTTGAAAAAGTTGAAAACGATTACTCGAAACGACAACGGAGGTTAACGATTATGGATATCACTAAACGTTTGATCGCGATTCTGCTGTGCGCTCTGCTGTGCGCTCCGGCCGCGCCGGCGCAGGACAGTAAGGCGCCGTCACAAGCTAACAATCCCACCGCGCAGGATGGCGTCGCCATCATCATCCAGCAGGAGCAAGTACGCTTCACCACGCAAAAGGCTGTGCAGATGATGCAATTGCAAGTCTTCAATCCGTCGGGTGAAACGATCTTCGACAGCGGCCCGGTCTCGGCGGGCGAGATCAACTGGGCGTTTCAGAACGCCAACGGCGAGGAGTTCAAAAGCGGCGTGTACGCTTACACACTCTCAATCCGCGAGAGTGGGGTGACGGAAGCGCGGGTGCGTCGCGGCCATTTCATCGTGGATCTCGTCAAAGACCGCGACGGCAAGACCGACAAGCTCTGGGTGACGAGCCAGAATGAGGACGGCGTCGGCGCGGAATTGACCGTGGCGCGGAATGAGGCCGGCGCTGTCGCCGGAACCAAAACCGGCGCCGCGGCGCTGCTGGCCGAAGAGATCCCTGAGGGGCAGGTAGTCAAGAGCCTGAACGGCCTGACTGACAACGTGACTCTGGAGGCGGGGACCAACGTCGCGATCACGCCCGAGGGCAATACGCTGAAGATCGACGCGCAGATCGCCGACGGGCAGGTGGTCAAGGGCGTGAACGGCCTGACTGATCAGGTGACGCTCGAAGCGGGGCCTAATATCACGATTACGCCTAATGGCAATACGCTGAACATTGCCTCCACTGGCGCCGGCTATTCCAACATTACTGAGTTGAATGGCAACATCGGCATCGGGACAGCAAGCCCGGTCAGCACGCTGGATGTCAGAGGCCGGCTCACGCTCGATCCTGGAACCAATCCGGTTCTTTACACGGCCGCCGACGGCGGCGAGCAAAACCGGTTTCTGCAACTCATTAACTCCCCCATCTATCGCAGCGCTTCAGGCCTCATGGCCGGCGGCGTCCTGGTGTCTGACAACTACAATTTTGCTCAGCCAGGAAAGAACACTCTTATTGTCAAAGGGGCCCTCGGTATCGGGACGCCGACTCCCGCCAGCGAATTGCACATTAGAGGACTCGGCCCGTTTATCACGCTGAGCACGACGGCGGGCGCCAACGCATACATCCAAAACGCGGGCGGCCACCTTGTCTTTAAGTCGAATGGATTCGGCGCTTGTTGCGCGGCGATGGTGGTGCAAGCGAACACCGGCAACGTCGGCATCGGCACGTCAGCCCCCGTCGCGAAGCTCCACGTCGAAGGCGCCGGCGCGGTCGAGGCGGCCATCAAGAGCGTCAACCAGCGCGCATTTCTCACGCTCAACAGCACGATCAACGGACAGAACCGCATCTGGTCGGTCGAGAGCGGCATATATGGCAACGCCGGCTGGTTCGGGATCTACGACTGGCAGGCGGGAAGAGGCCGATTGGCTATAGACCCCTCCGGCCTGGTCTATGTCGATTCGTTGAAGATCACCGGCGGCGCCGACTTCGCCGAGAACTTCGACGTCGACGAAGCGCCGGCGAGCGGCCCATCGGAGGCGAAGATCGAAGCGGGCAAAGTGTTGGTAATTGATCCGACCCGTCCCGGCAAACTGGCGCTGAGCGCACAGGCTTATGACCGTCGCGTCGCGGGCGTCATCAGCGGCGCAGGCGGCGTCAAGCCTGGAATGATGATGGGCCAGGAAGGCACGCTCGCGGACGGCCAACATCCGGTGGCGTTGAGTGGGCGCGTTTACTGCTGGGTTGACGCTTCGCACGGCGCGATTGAGCCTGGCGATTTGCTGACGACCTCAACCACGCCCGGCCACGCGATGAAGGCGGTTGATCCGGCGAAATCGCAGGGCGCGATCCTCGGCAAGGCGATGACCGGCTTGAAAGAAGGCAAAGGACTGGCGCTCGTGCTGGTCACGCTGCAATAACGAAATCTACGCGGTTGCGGGCGGAGACAGAGAGGAAATTGCGCGGCGATCAAAGACGGCGACGGCCATTTCACCTCTGTCCCTGCCTGGCTTCGGCGCCCCTTCAAAAACTTATCTATCCATGGAGGTAAAAAGACATGCAAACATATCTCAAACTAATCCACAGCATGCTTCTTTTATTGTTGCTCTTCGGCCTCTCGTCTAATTCGAAGGCCCAGTCGGACATTCACGTTGATCGAAACGGCTCAGCCGCGCCAGACGCGTCGTCTGCCGGGCCATACCAACTGCTAAATGCCGGAGTTTGTAGGGGACCGAACAGCAAAATTGTCATTCGCCCCGGCGTTTACAATGAGACGGTGACGATCAAGGCCCCGATGACGTTGACGGTTACCGGCCCCGCGATCATCGGTCAGTTGACCGGTAAGCCCAACGCGAAACTGAAAGTTGTCACCTATAACACACATCTTTTCGGCGATGAGGGCGCCGGACGATTTCCCACCTTCGCCGATCGGGCGCGGGCCGCATATATCGCGGACTGGCTCCGGTTTGAGGACGCCGATGTTATCGGTTTGCAGGAGGTTTGGGACGAAGAACTTGCCGATGCGATTGTTCAGCGGGCGGGTTACCAGCATCACTACTACAACAATGATCACGACGAGTTGGATGACTTTCTCAATTCAGGCCTGCTGTTGTTGAGCAAATATCCACTGGTTAACCCGTCGCTGACGTTTTATCGGGATGAAGTAAGCATTTCGGACTGCGTGTTTTCTGACCCGCTATGTCCGGTAAAGAACCCGACGGAGCCCTGGAAGTGTTGCATCCCCTATCTGGACGGCTTTTCGTCCAAAGGCATTGTGCAGGCGACGATTTTCAAAAACGGCTTTCAACTTGGAATTTTCATTACTCACACCCAGGCCGAGCACCATCAGGCAGGCGTGAACGCCAGGAGGAAGCAGTTGGAGCAGCTCGGATCGAAAATCCAGGAATACCGCTCACAAAACCCCGGGGCCGAGGTCATCGCGATGGGCGACTTCAATGTGATCGCCGGGAGCGGCGATTATTTCAACAGCCTCCTGCTCCACACGGGCCTGCGCGATACGTATTCGAACCTGGCGCCCTGCCTCAACACCTCATTGCATCAGGCGACCTGTGATCATAACCAGAACGATCTGGCAAGATTTTTCGACAACATCGCGTTTGACTGCGATAACAAGCGGCTGGATTACGTGCTGTACAGCCACGGGAGCGCCTTTGACGCCCTGCCGGTCAAGTTGGAGGTGAAAAGGTATCAGGCTGAAACCAGCGACCATGGAAAAACAATGAGAGACCTGTCAGATCACTACGGCGTCGCCGCCGAGTTTTCGCTTTGGCGGAACAATTGAGTCGCCCCGGCTTTGATGGTCTTTGAATATTATGGCCAACAACTTCGCGCCTTTGCGCCTTAGCGAGAAACGGGCTTGCTCATTCAGGCGGCGGTTCTCGCCAAGGCGCAAAGGCGCAAAGGTCGCAAAAGGGAGCCTTCTACACAGTCAGCGGACGCTGACTGTGGCGCGAGAATTCTACTTCGACATTTTAAGCCCGTTTCCTCAAAGCGCCTCAGCTTGACAAGGTATAGACGAGACCTTAGAGTCTCGACTTCACCCGCAGACAAATTTTCAAACGCCGTACAGGAGTCATTCGCCATCGCCCGCTTTACATCCGCCCACGGACGCGATAAGCAAAAGGACTAATAATGGAAATCGTATTGGCTGAGAGCCTGGGGTTTTGCATGGGGGTCAAACGAGCCGTTGACATGGCCTACCGCGCAATCGAAAAGGCCGACGGCCGGCGGGTCGTGACGCTAGGCCCGCTGATCCACAACGCGCAGGAGATCGAACGTCTTGAGAAAGACGGGGTCGAGGTGGCCGACGAAGACGCCCTCCCGGACGGCAGCACGGTAATCATCCGCGCGCACGGCGTCACGCCGCAAGCCATGCTGTCTTTGAAATCGCGCGGGTTGAAGGTCATGGACGGCACCTGCCCTTACGTGCATTACTCGCAGCGCAAGGCCGTCGAACTACGCGAAATGGGTTACGCCGTCGTCATCGCCGGCGACAGGAACCATCCGGAGATCCGTGGCATCCTCGGCCACATCGACGACGAAGCTTACGTCGTCAAGACAGTCGAGGACGTCCGGGAATTGCCCGCGCTGGACCGCGTCGGAACTATCGCCCAGACGACAATCAGTCCGAAAAAGTATCAAACCATCATCGAAGCTCTGCGCGAGAAAACGCGCGAGTTGAAGGTCTGTGAAACCATTTGTGACGCGACGGAGGAGAACCAGAAAGCGATCCGCGATCTTTCGGCCGAGGTCGAGATGCTTTATGTAATCGGCGGGCGGCACAGCGCCAACAGCAATAAACTGGTCGAAACGGCGCGCGAGAAATGCCCGCGCGCGACGCTGATCGAAACGGCGGATGAAATCAATCCCGAAGACTTGCGCGGCGTCAGGCGCGTCGGGATCAGCGCCGGCGCCTCGACTCCCGACTGGATGATTCAAGGCGTCGTCGAAAGCCTCCGGGAGATTGCGGATTATTTGATTGCGGATTGCGGATTGCGGATTGCGGATTGATTCTTGCAATCGCGCCCCGAAAGGCGCGTGAGCCAGGCGCAGCGCTGCGCCAGTGTCCCTATCGCTCATATCAAGCTTGAAAATTTATCACTCAAAAAGTATTCTCCAATCCGCAACCGACAACCCGCAACCAGCAATTCACAATCCTCAATTCCTCCGTTTGGCAAATCCGCGCTGAAGGTTTATCATTCACACTCTTTCAATTCGCGCTCTTTCATTCTACAAAGATCGCGGATGGCCGAGTCGCTAGCGCTTCTCGTGTAGTTTTCCCAGGAGGAAGTCCAATTTCAATGTCAACCAGCAACCCTATTCAACCCGCCGTCGGCGCGGGCGAAGCCCAGGAAGCGAATAAAATCGCGGGCGGAGCCTACGGCGAAGGCGCACAACCGGCGTCTGGCGAAGCCGCTTCGGAATCCGCCGCCGTCGCCGCAGTTCTCGAACCTTCAGTCGAGTCTTCCGCCGAGGCCCCTGACGCCGACGGCGAGTTCAGCATGGAGGATTTCGGAAAGATTCTCGCCGAGCACGAACAATCTCACCGCAGCGAGATCAGCGAGGGCGAGGTCGTCAAAGGCCGCGTTGTCAAGATCTCCGACCAGAACGTCATCATCGACGTCGGTTTCAAGTCGGAGGGCATCGTCGCGATCAACGAGTTCAAGGACGGCGAGCAGATTACGATCAACCCGGGCGACGAAGTCGACGTCTACGTCAAACAGCTCGAGAACTCCGAAGGCTACGTGGAGCTTTCGCGCGCCGACGCCGTGCGCATGCAATCTTGGGAGCAGATCGAGCTGGCCTACAAGCAGGGCACGAACATCATCGCGCGCGTGACTGACCGAATCAAAGGCGGCCTCCGCGTCGACGTCGGGGGCATCCAGGCGTTCCTGCCCGGCAGCCAGGTCGACGTTCGCCCGGTCCGCAACCTCGACAGCTTCAGGAACAAGGAGATCGAAGTCCGGGTTCTGAAGGTCAACAAGAAACGCGGCAACATCGTCCTCTCGCGTAAGATCGTCCTCGAAGAGATGATCAACGGCAAGAAGAGCGAGACGCTCAAGAATCTGGAAGAAGGCATCATCGTCGAGGGGCAGGTCAAGAACATCACCGAATACGGCGCGTTCATCGACCTCGGAGGCCTGGACGGCCTGCTCCACATAACCGACATGTCCTGGGGCCGCATCCAGAACCCGAACGAACTCTTCAAAGTCGGCGAGAACATCCAGGTCAAGGTGCTCAAGTTCGACCGCGACAAAGAGCGCGTCAGCCTGGGCTACAAGCAGTTGATCCCAGACCCTTGGGCGACGACGGTCGAGCGTTTCCCGATAGGCTCGCGCGTCAAAGGCAAGGTGGTCTCGATCACCGATTACGGCGCGTTCATCGAAATCGAGCCGGGCGTCGAAGGCCTCGTGCATGTCTCCGAGATGACCTGGTCGAAGCGCGTCAAACACCCGTCGAAGCTCCTTTCGGTGGGGCAGGAGGTCGAGGCGCAAGTGCTCGAAGTCGATTCGAACAACCGCCGTATCAGCCTCGGCATCAAGCAGATTGAGCCCAACCCGTGGGAGACGCTGCCCGAACGCTACGGCGTCGGGACCAGGGTCAAAGGCCGCGTCCGTAACCTGACCGACTTCGGCGCGTTCATCGAGATTGAAGACGGCATCGACGGCCTCGTCCACGTTTCCGACATCTCCTGGACCAAACGCATTAAACACCCGTCGGAGGCGCTCAAGAAGAATCAGGAAGTCGAAGCGATCATCACCGCGATCGACGTCGAAAATCGCCGCCTTTCGCTCTCTATCAAAGACCTGGAGCCGAACGCCTGGGACAAGTTCTTCGACACGCACCGCCTCGGCGACCTGGTGTCCGGCAAGGTCACACGCTTCGCCAATTTCGGCGCGTTCGTGGAACTCGAAGACGGCATTGAAGGTCTGTGCCACGTCTCCGAATTGTCCGAAAATCACGTCGACAAACCGGAAGACGCGGTGAAGCAGGGGCAGACTCTACAATTCAAAATTTTGAAGATGGATCGCGAGGCGCGCAAGATCGGCCTGTCGGCGCGCGCCGTCGGCAAGGACGAGCCAATCCTTGACGTACGCAACTACACTTCAGGCGATTCCGGCATGGCCAGACTCTTCGAGGTCGCCGATTTCAATACCGGCGCCGTGAGCGCCGGCGACGAAGAATCGAAGAAATGAATCTGGACGGCGAGGATCGATGACCGAAGATCGAGGGTCGAAGACGCATAGTTCGCGACCTTCGATCTTCGATCTTCGATCTTCGATCCTCGATCCATCTTGCTTGAAACGCTGATCTTGCCGCGTTCTCTCGAAATCGGTAGTCTGTTATGAAAAGAAGTTCTCTCGCGTGGATTTTGGTAATCGGCGCAATCCTCTGCGGCCTGTTCGTCGTCAGTCTTTTTGCGATCATGGCTGTGATGACGGACGGCGGGGGGTTTTCCGCCGGCGGCGACCGCATCGCCGTGGTTCCAGTCGAAGGCGTGATCGACGGCGAGATGGCGAAAACCGTCAACCGCCATCTGAAGCAGTACGGCGACGACTCGCGCGTCAAAGCCGTCATCCTTCGCATCGACAGCCCGGGCGGCGGCGTTTCGGCCTCGGAGGAGATCTACCGTGAAGTCCAACGCCTCAAAGCGGACAAGAAGAAGAAGATCGTCGTTTCAATGGCCAGCGTAGCGGCCTCCGGCGGCTATTATATCGCCTGCCCCGCCGACAAAATCTTCGCCAACAAGGGCACTGTCACCGGGAGCATCGGCGTGATCGCCGAGTGGCTCAATTACAAAGGCCTGGCCGAGTGGGCGAAGCTGAAGCCCGTCGTGTTCAAAAGCGGCGAGTTCAAAGACACGGGCTCGCCCACGCGCGAGCTGACCGAGGCCGAGAAGAAGTATTTTCAGGGAGTGATTGACGAATTCTACAACCAGTTCGTCGGCGCCGTAACCGAAGGCAGGCAAGGTAAGGGGGAGGCGGGCGCCGAGTTGACCAGAGAGCGTGTAGTGAAGCTCGCCGACGGGCGCATTTACACAGGTGAAGCGGCAAAGAAAAATGGGCTTGTCGACGAGATCGGAAATTACGAGGACGCGGTCAAGGCGACGGCCGAATTGGTCCAGATCAAAGGCGAGCCGCAGGTAGTTACGCCGCCGAAGCAGAAAGAGGGATTATCATTACTCGACCTGCTGCTCGGGGCGACAAAAATCAAAGACGTCTCCCCAAGTCAACTGCCGAACCAGTTGATGGACATCGACAGTTCGGTCAAATTCAAATATCAATGGAAGTGATCTGTTGTTCTCGAGCTGTTTGATCCAACTCACCGTCAAACGGAGGAGCGATGACTAAAGCAGAATTGGTGGAAGAAGTGGCGCGCGCAGCCGAGTTGACCAAAAAAGACTCGGAGGTGATCGTCGAAGAGGTTTTCAAAAATATTATCCAGGCGCTCAATCGCGGAGAGAAGATTGAGTTGCGCGGCTTCGGCTCGTTCCGCGTCCGCCAGCGTGATGCGCGGCGCGGGCGCAACCCCAAGACTGGTGAGCCGGTTGACATTCCAGCCAA
>DATEMG010000394.1:0-7828 GCA_035275805.1 Blastocatellia bacterium | reverse complement strand
TGCAGATTTTCATTCATGACCGTTCCTCCGTCTTTCATTTGTGGGCCGGATCGGCAATCAGGACTCCGGCGGGTCGAACAATAGTTTCGTTGGCCATATAACCCTTGCGAACGGCGTCGAGTACGATACCCTGCTCGCCTTTGACAAAACCGAGGCATTCCATTCGCGAAGGGTCAAAAGGCTCGCCTTTCGTGACCTGGAATTCGACGAACCCAAGACCCCTCAACGCCATGCTCATCGCCTGGATTACGGCGTCCGCCTGTGCGCGCATGCGGACGTCCTTCGCGTGATTAAGTTTAGTGTGCATGGCGCGTAGGGATTCCAGGGTCGGGATGAGGGCGTTAAAAACGCTCATTGCGTTGATGGCTTTACGCTCGCCGAGCAGGTCGCGCCTGAGCGCGTCAATTTCGCGCGCCTGCGACCGGGAACTCTCACGCATGAGTTGCTCTACCTGTTCCAGTCTCTCCTCGACATTTTTCAATCGCCGCAGCATTTCAAGCATGTCTTCGGTGATTTCCTCGAGCAACTCTCTACTCTGCGCGTAATCGTCGCTCGGGTTAGCGGGGTCAGGTTTCACCGCGTCGGCGTTGAGGTTTATGTTGAGCGTCTGGTTAAGGCGTTCCAGGTCTATGTTTTCAGATTCCCCTTCCGACTCCACGGGGGCGGCGTAAAAAGCGTGCTGGTCATTCATGGCTCTACTCCATCCAGTCGCGGGTTGAAGATAAAATCCGCGGAGAAGTCCTGCCGCGTCAGGTCGCTGGGATGAAACACTTCTTCGCCCTGCGCGGCGAGAAACTCGGATAGCTCCCGCCGCAACAGGGCGAGCGCGGTTTTGCTTTCGGTGAACTCGTCGCGCGCGCACTTGCCAAGTTTGAGCAATTCCAGCGGCGGGTTGGCCCTGTCGTAAGCTAGCCGCGCCTTGGGATTCCCGAGGGCAATCCGGTTGATCTCATGAATTCTCATCTCGATGTGGGATGAACTCTCACGCAAACGCTTAAAGTTCGGGCTGACGGCCTCCGCTTTTTGCTCTAACTCGGCAAGCTTCTTCCTTGCGGCGCGCAACTCTTTCGAGTCGGCCTCGACGGCCTTAGTCTGCAGGTCTTTGACCTCGGCGTAAGCGTTCTTCAATCCGTCAATGGCTTGATAAACTTCTTCGATCTGTTTTTCGATGATCTCTTTCTGCTTTTTGAGGGAGCTATCCACTTCTTGGATAGCGTCACGAATCTCCTCCGCAGAGGCTTCTGGCGTGACACCCATCGAATGGTAATGAGTATTCTGAGGAATAGAGAGCGGATAGGTGAACATGGAACCTCCATCAACGCCCTGACGAAGGAAAACATCTTTTCACAATTACTGGCTCAGGATGGCCAAGCTGTAGTGTCTACTCGAACCGTACACTTGATCAAAGGCGAAATCTAGGCTAAAGGAAACCAAGGAGAACGAGAATCAATGGACGATAAAATTATACCCCGAATACCGGCATACAAATTCTAATCTCATATGTGCGGATGCGCAATAGCGCGAAAGAATAAAATCAACCCCCCTGCTATAAACCGGCCCATCTTGGCGGTGGACGATCCATCCCTGCGCCGCATCCGTCAACAACACTCCTGGTCGCTGTTGACGAAGCCGACCTGATGCGCGTCCATCGCGCATTCGAAGACCTTTCCCGGGTTGAGAACGCCGTTCGGGTCCATCGCCCGCTTGATCGTCTTCATCAATTCCATCGTAGGCGCCGTGACCGCCAGGTCGAAGAAAGGCGCCTTGGCATAACCGACCCCGTGTTCGCCTGAAATCGTCCCGCCCAGTTCGACCGCCTTCTCGAAAATCCGCCGCACCGTTTCGGCGCCGCGCCGGCGCGTCGCCTCATCGTCGTCTTGCAGCATCACGTTGATATGCAGATTGCCGTCGCCCGCATGTCCGAACGTGGGGATCAGAAATCTCGTGTCGCGGCCGATTTCCTCGATGAAGTCGAGCATTGCGGGAATGCGCGACCGTGGCACGACGGCGTCGTGGTTGAGTTTGATCCTGCCTGTGCGGGCCACGGCCGGAGACATTTTGCGGCGCACCTCCCAGATTGCATCCGCCTCGGCGTCGTCGGCCGCCTCGCGGAATTGTATCGCGCGATGTTTACGGCACATCTCGCGGACGATTTCGGCCTCCCGCGCGACTGCCTCGCGCAATCCGTCGACTTCAATGACCAATAAAGCGCCCGCATTGCGTGGCAGCCCTGACGGCTCGTAATCCTCGATCGCGTTGATCGATGTCCGATCGAGCAGTTCGAGCGCGACCGGCAGGATTCCGGAACTCGTAAAATCGGCCACGCAGTCGCAGGCGTCGCGCGCCGACTCGAAGACGGCCAGCGCCGTGCGGCGCGCTTCAGGCAGCGGAAGCAGCCTCAGTACGCACCGCGTGATGATCCCAAGCATACCTTCGCTTCCGATCAGCAGGCTTTCGAGATGGAACCCCGTGGCGTTCTTCGGCACTCGCCCGCCCGATTTGATGATCTCCCCGGTCGGAGTCACGAAATCCAGCCCCAGCACGAACTGCTTCGTGTTGCCGTATTTCACGCACCGCGGTCCACCTGCGTTGAGCGCGATGTTGCCACCGATGAACGACTCCTTCCAACTCGACGGGTCCGGCGGGTAGAACAGCCCTTCGGCTTCGACCGCCTTCTGCAATTGGTAATTCGTCACCGCCGGCTCGACGACCGCCACCAGGTCGGCCTTATTAATCTCCAGAATCCGATTCATCCGCTCGGTCGCCAGAACAATCCCTCCCCGCACCGGCACTGCTCCGCCAGTGTATCCGACACCACCGCCACGAGCGGTCACGTAAAATTGGCGCTCGTTCGCAAGCTTCATAATCGCCGCGATCTCTTCGGCGGTCCGCGGAAAGACGACAGCCTCGGCGCAGAAAACCTGTTTGAGCGCGTCCTGTGACTTGGCGATGATGACATCTTGCGCGCAGGAGAAATGTTCCGCGCCAACTATTGATTTTAAGAGTTGAAAAGTTTCAGTGTTGACCATTACATTCAGTATTGGCCTTTGTTCTTTCAACGTCAATTGTCATTCGCAGGTTACATTGAGGCTAGCTGCAGACTCGCGTGTGGCCTTTTGCCTGTCCAAAGTTGGAAAAAGCCGCCCCCAGAGACGAGGGAATGTCAGAAGCGCAAAAATATGAATGAGACCTGATATGCTGTCACTCATAAGCCAAGCCAACCAGCCTGGTCATCGGGCGATTACCTACAAAATCTCAAGAAATCGACGCACAGCCATTGTGATCTCCGGTTTGCTTCCCAGGTCGACCATTTCCGGCAATGGATACAAGGCGGAGATTATGGCCACGCTATCCGCGCCCGCCTCGATTACCTCGGGCGCGCGCCCGAGATTGATGCCGCCGATTGCGACCAGCGGGCGATCAGCCAACTTCCTCGCCTCACGAACCATCTCCAGTCCGACCACAGGGGCTGAATTCTCTTTGGTTAATGGCGGAAAGACCGGCCCGATCGCTATGTAATTGGCCGATGTTTCGAGCGCGGCGCGGAACTGATCAATGGAATGTGTCGAGACGCCGATGATCTTGTCTTTTCCCAGAATCTCGCGCGCCTCATCGACCGATAAATCGTCCTGTCCCAGGTGTACGCCGTCGGCTCCAGCGGTCAACGCCACATCGACGCGGTCGTTAATGATCAGCGTCGCTCCCGCCTCCCGCGTGAGCTTCAGACAAGCTATCGCCTGGTCAAGCAATTCGCGCCCGCTCGCTTCTTTATCTCGCAACTGGATGAGGCTGGCGCCTCCGTCCAAAAGCATTCTCACAATCTCTTCATGTGCGCAATTCGACCACTGGCGATCGGTGATTGCGTATAATTTCGGTATTTGAATCATAGAGATCGATTATCCCTGATTAGACGGAATGCGGCAAAGCTCATGCTCGGCGACCGACGTCGTTTGTAAAGAGAGGCGTTGATGTATAATGCCTGAAGTCGAAAGGCCTTGAATTACCCCTTTGCCGGACTTCGACTTAACCCCCTCGATAACCGTTCAATCCTGGGAGCGCAGGCATCCTTGCCTGCGGGTTTCGGGCAATGGCTGACTGGCCAAAGCGGGCAGGCAAGGATGCCTGCGCTCCCAGGGATACCCGGAGTAGAAAAAATGAAGACTCGTATTTTCGCTTCCTTGATTTTCCTCGCTTGCGCGGTCTTCCTTACGGCCTGCCCGCAGCAAACCAGCATCAACCAGGTCAACGGCGACCCTGCGCGTTATCGCGGGAAAGAGATTTTGATCGTCGGGACCGTGACTAGAAGCTTCGGCGCGCTTGGGCAAGGGGCTTATGAGCTGAGCGATGATACCGGCAAGATCTGGGTGTTGACGCGGCGCGGCGCGCCGACCAAGGGCGCGCGCGTCGGCGCGGTCGGCAGGTATATCAACGGCGCCGTTTGGGATGGGCGCAATTACGGCAGCGCTCTGGAGGAGACTGACAGGAAGGTCCGGTAGCCGAACTCACAACTAGCGACAGCTCGTAAAACATGAGGCGGCGAGAGAGGCGCATCGAGGCCCCTCTCGCCGCCTCTGTCTTTATCGGGATCCTGCATGGCTAGACGGCAGTCCCAATCTCTTTGGGCCGCCCGTGAAACTTGATGGTGTCGAAATCCTCCGCCTGAACGGTGAATTCGTAATCGCGAGCCAGTTTATACTTGCCGATCATCTCGTTGAATTTGACAACCATCGGCTCGACATAATCCTGCATCCAGGCGGATCCGCCTCCGACCGCCTTGTGTTGCGCATGCGCGACGTCGTCTTTGCTGAGGCCGACGTGGTGAAGCAATCTCAGAGGCAAATACCTCGCCTCCATTATCCCGGTGTCCACACAATATTCTTCCTTGTGAGATTCAAGTTCCGACAGTTCATTATAAAAAGTTTCTTGATCACTGAAAGTCAGGCTTTTTTCCATTTTCTATCCTCCGTACTGCGCACGAAGCGCGTGTTGTTCGAGCATGCGCGTCAGGCAACGCGCAACTCATTAATTCGATCACGAATGAGAGCGAACCCGCATCGAACTTATGACGAGGGCACACACGCAAAACACGCGTGAATGGATTAAAGCTAAAAAGCGTTTTAGAAAAAAACCGAAAGTGAGTTGATATCAATACGAAATTGACGCTGGGCGAAAAGTAATCCAGACCCGGCGCAAATGTCAAGAAATTCGCTTTCCGTTTGGACGGCGAAGAGAATTTGTGAAACTGGCCGCCAGGATGGCGACCGTCAGGATGGCGCAGCCGACGGCAAAGTAGTCGCCGCGCTGTGTGTAAAAAGTCCGAACGCTGCGCGCCTGGGCCCGCCAGACTTGCGCGCCCGAAGCGAACATCGGCAGAGGATCGACCGCGCGGCCGTCGGCCGTGACTAGCGCGCTGATTCCGGAGTTGGTCACGCGCAACAGGTCGCGGTCATTTTCGATCGCGCGCATCGTCGCATGCATCAGGTGCTGGCGCGCACCGGCCGTATTCCCGAACCAGGCGTCGTTCGAGACGTTGACCAGCAGCGTCGCGCCGTTCTGCGCGAACCCCCGCACGAGGTTCGGATATGACGCTTCATAACAGACAAACGAGCCTACGCGGACATAATTCGTGGTCCGTTCAATGGCAGGGGAAGGCGAGCTTCCTTCTCCCGTAATTATCACAGCCCGCTCTGCGCCCAGCCTGAGCGGATTCACCACGGCTTCTTCCCCTGGAGTAAAGTCCCCGACAATCGTCGGAATGAAGCGCCCGAGCACTGGACGCCAGGGCACATATTCGCCAAACGGGACTAGGCGAATCTTGTCGTACCGCCGCAGAGGCTTTGCGTCGAGTTGCGAATTGGAATGCGGGCTGATTGTATGAACACTGTTGAAATACCGCTGGTCTTCGACCGTCGCCGTGCTGACGATCAGGTAACTGCCCGTCTCCCGGGCCAGCGCGTCCAGTTTCTGCCGAACCGCTTGATCGGTTTCGTAAAACAGCGCGAGCGGCGATTCGGGCCAGATGACGATGTCTGCCCTCTTATCCGGCGCGCGGCCGATCGCCTCTTTCGTGAGTTTGATGGCGTTATCCAGATCGCGCTCGGTCACTAAGGAATCCGGCGGAAGGTTCGGCTGTATGCCTACGACGGTCACGGTCGCGCCGCCGGGCTGCTCAGGGCGGCTCAGTTGCGGCGGCAGCATGAAGAAGATTGCCGCGAAGAGGAATAACAGCGCGGCGGCTCGCGCGACCGGTCGTTCTCTGAATTTGAGCGCCAGGACGAGGAGCGAGCTCACGGCCACGATTTCGGCGCTTATGAGATAGACGCCGCCCAAGCGCGACAGGCTGGCGATTCTGAAATGCTGAGCTTGCGAGACGCCCAGCGCGTTCCACGCCACCCCGGTTACAATCGGGCGCAGCCATTCGGTCGCCACCCAGACGACCGGCGCGAAGGCTATCGCCCACCAGCCGAATCTGCGAGTGAGTTTCGCCATCGCCGCCGCGAAGATAGCCGGGAAGATCGCCAGGATGGCCGAGCACAGCATCGTTACGGCGTAGGCGACGGCAGTCAGCATCTGGCCGAAATGCGTCATCGAATGCGCGACCCAGTTATCGGCGAAGAACGTGAATTCGAGCCCGGCAAGCCATCCGAGCCACAACGCGCGACGCGTGGTCACGCCTCCCGCGATTACCTTCAATAAAGGCGCGAGCGCCACCCATGCGAGAAAACTCAGTTCAAACGGCGGGAACGAAAGAAGGAGCAGTAGGGCCGAGACGACAGCCGCCATCGATTGCCATAACAGACTGTCAGGCGCGAGCGAAAACCTGGAAAGCGACAAACTGGATTTCATCCGCGTTACTGCCGCTCCTCATCTTGAGTCGGATTGGAGCGCGGATCGGAAGGCTCGACCGAAGGAGATTGCTGTTCCTGGCCGCAATCGCCGATCTCGGGACCACAGTTCCGGACGATCCGGACGACGCTGTTATGTGAAGCGCGCAATTTATTCATAAGAACCTCGGCGTCGGAGAGTTTCACGAGCGGTCCGACTTTGATCAGAAAACTCTGCCCCGTAGGGGCGGCCTCGATCTCGGCGGGCACGCCGTACCGACTCCGCAACTCTGCGCTCTGTCGCTCAGCCGACGCCAAAGTCTGCAACCCGAGAACGCGCACCGTGAATCCTTTCCCATCTTTGGCCACCTCCAGAGCCTCGGCTGGTCGAAAAACGTAACTGACCAGGACGCCCGACGCGAAGTAGAGTGAACAGGCGGCCACAAGCCCGGCAAAAATCACCAGCGCCCATTTGTCCTTGCTCGTAAGGTGGCTCAATGCTTCGATCATAAGATGTGGGGTGGATTTATTCCGCCCATGAGCCGGGCGGACTAATAGTCCGCTTCACATCTTAGCATGTTATACGCCCGCGAGGTTAAAACACGACTTGCCACTTCAACGCACGTCTACTTATGATGAACGGCCAATCAAACGTAATCCGTCATACGGGGCGGAAGCAATGAAGTTATTACAATGAGTGAGTTTGTCGAAGATGAAGACTTCTATTGGGAAGGCGGTTTCATTGTCTTCACCCGCCACTACCATTTGAAGCGCGGTTATTGTTGTGGATCGGGATGCCGCCACTGCCCTTACGACCCGCGATGGACGGGCGGCGAGACCAGGGTCGCGCCCGAAGACACTGCGGCCGCATCGCAAAGCGAACAGATGAAAGACGCGGAGACGAATACTACCGGAGACGACCGATGAACTATTACGAATCACGTGATCTTGTTATCTTCCCGCGCCGGGAATACTCCACTCAAGCCTTACGGCTTTGGGTGGAG
>DATEMG010000393.1:0-2428 GCA_035275805.1 Blastocatellia bacterium | reverse complement strand
GGGCGACATTTCATCTTCGCCCCGTCCCCCAGTCGCCTAGTCGCCCCGTCCTTCTTTCTTTACGCTTCACATCACTCCGTCTCAATTTATCCAAATGCTCGACCCTCTGGCCGTCGAAAGCCGCCGGATCGCGCGTTGGCGCATCTTCGGATTGGCGTCGTTTTTAGCGATCGATTGCAATTTGTCGATGGCCTTGCGGCTCTCGTTGCGGGCGATTCCGCCGATTATCTCTTCCTTGAGCGTGTCGTTCGCGGCGCCGTCGTATAGCTCGATCAGCGCGTTGAGGCCGTCCTGTGTCTTGACGCGCGAAAGGTTCGAGACCGCGGATCGCTGAATCTCGACATCAGCATCTTTCGCGGCGACTTCTTTGAGGAGGGAGATCGAGCGGGGGCTGTCGTGAACCGAAATGGCCTTTAGCGCCCCGCGCGCCAGTTCGCGACTCTGCTGGTCGGCCCGCATGGCGCTTTCGAGCGCCGCGATGCTCTGGTTCGCGTCGATATTGCCGAGCCAATAGACGGGGCGGTTTTCGAAGACGAAGGGCTCGCTCAGGTTTAGCGTTTTGATCCTGGTGAATATCGGCCGGGAGCCGCTCGCGTCGGTGAGCAGAAATACGGCGATCTGAGTCGTGTCTTCACCGCGTTCGAGTTTTATCCCGTCGCTGTCGCGGTAAACCGTCCCGGAGAACATCCCCACCCGAGCGTCTTCGCGCGCCGGGAAATGATAAGCGAGCCAGACCGTGTCGCCCTGTTTCGCGCCTTTGAACTGTTTGACCGCCCGATCTATCTTGTCGTTGAGATTCGATCCTTCGACGTTGATGAAGTCGGCCCTGGTGTAGTTGCGTTGATCCTGGGCGAAGGTTACGGCGAAGGCCAGCGACAGAACAACAATCATTGAGACTTTTTGCATGATTCCCTCCTTCAACACCGCCACCGCAGGCGCCGCAGACACAGAGAAAGGCCAGGGGAGGACAAAGACTCAATACCTCCCTGACGCTTTACTCCGTGTCTGCGGTGTCTCGGTGGCTGAACCGATTTAGAAAGAAGAGGCGCGTGCCGGGGTCGTCGCATTGACCTTCGGCGCCACGCTCGAAGTTGCGCTTGGGGGCACGCTCGCGCCGCGAATGGCGCCGGGGCGTGGCGTAGCGCCGCGCATAGAACGGACGCTGTTGAGCTGTCTCTCCAAGGCATTCCTGAGGTTGCGCACCTCCGACGTCTTCGGGTCAGCGTCGGAGCGCCGCGCGCGAATTGCTTCGAGTTGGGCTTCGACGGCCGAAAGTTGCGAACGCAACTGCCTTTCGACAGGAGAGATGCGGTCGAATCCGTAGCCGATTCTGATTTTATCCTCCAGGTCTTTGAGTTGTATTTCAATCCTGGGGATTTCGATGCGCAGCTTGTTCTGAAGATCTTCGATCTTCAGCTTGTCCCAGCCGTCAATGCGCATCTTTTCGATCATCTCGCGCATCCTCTCGCTTTGCTCTTCCCAATTCTTCTGCCAGTCCCTTTGCCACTCCTCCCACTTCTTTGCATCGAGCTCGAAAACCTTGCCGTTGAGTTCGAAGGCGTGGGGCGTGGGGAAAGCCATTATGTTAGGCATGGGAGTGAAGAATTGTTCGTCTCCATTGCCTATGCGCTTCCGAATGCCAGGCATGGGATTGAAGGAATCTTCGTCCCCCATGCCTATGCGCTTCCGATCCTTGTCAATGAGTTCGAGATAGCGCTGGTTGTCTACGTTGTAAAGGTTGCGGATGGCGAATTGGCGCACGACCGGGTCGGAATCGTTCTTGGCTATCTGTATCAGTTTATCGAGGGCTTTGCGGCTCCTGTTCTGGGCCAGCGAGCGGATGACGTACTGCTTCATCTTCTGGTCCTGCAGACCGTCGTAAATCTGGATCAGTGAGTCCGCGCCTTCATCGCCTCTGACGGCGCCGAGGTAACGAACCGCTTTGTTGCGCAATTCCTCGTTCTGTTCCGACTTGGCGATAGAGATCAATTTGGAGATGGCCTTGCTGTTGTCCACTTTGCTTTCACGGCCTTCGCGGCGCAACAGGTAAGGGATGATTTCGCCTTTGACCTTCACGTCGCTGGAAGCGTCGTAAAGCTGAACCAAGGCATTGATCGAGGCGTCCGAACGCAGACGAGTGATGCCTTGCAGCGCCTCTGCGCGCACGTTCGGATCGGAATCGCGTTTGACGACATCAACCAGCAGGTTGAGCAGCTCGGTTTCAGGAATCGTGGGCTGCCTGTTCTTATCATCCTGCGCCAATGCTATCCGGGCGGGTTGCGCCTGTGATTCCCATGCTGTGGGAGGGATCGGCGGTTCAGGCGCCAACAGCGCTATGGTCGTGGCGCGCGGGGCTTGGCCGGGCGAGACCGGCAGCGCAGGCAGGGCGATCACATCGCCGGGAACTCCGACGATTACGCCGCCCGGC
>DATEMG010000392.1:0-19804 GCA_035275805.1 Blastocatellia bacterium | reverse complement strand
CTGAGAATGGAGAAGGCGGAAGAAACGATGAGGATCAAGGGCCAAGGATTGCGGGTTGAAGAGGGTCTACAATTACGTATTCTGCATTTTGCGATTGCGGATTGCCGATTGAGGTTCAAAAAATCCACAATCCGCAATCCGCAATTCTCCATCCTCCATCCTCGATCCTCGACCCTCAATCCTCGATCCTTCGTTTACTTGGCGTCGCGCGCGCAGCGGAATCCGGTTTTATCGTAAGCGCGGTCGGGGGAAACAGCCCCACGATAGGTCGTCGTGGCGTTATTAAGCACCGCATCATAAGCGCCGCCGCGAATCACTTTCAAGCCTGCGCCGACGAGCGTAGAGGCGATTTTGCGCCCTGGGTAATCCTTGAAGCCGCTCGCCGTCCACTCCCATACGTTGCCGCACATGTCGAGCGCGCCGAAGGGGCTGGCGCCTGGGGTGTAGCGTCCGGATTCGAAGAGCCGGCCCTTTCTCGCCTGCCCTGCGTTCGCGTAATCCGGTTTCCATTCGTTACCCCAGGGGTAAAGGCGGCCGTCGGTCCCGCGCGCTGCGAATTCCCATTCGGATTCTGCAGGCAATCGCTTTTTCGCCCATCGAGCGTAAGCGTTCGCGTCGGCCCACGACACGTTGACCACGGGAAATTTCATCTGGCCGCTGGGAACCTTTCCTCCGACCCAATGCGCCGGCGCACGGCGCTTTGTGGCCGAAATGAATCGTTGATACTCTTCGTTCGTCACCTCGTTCCGATCGATGAAGAAAGGCTTGACCTCGACGATGTGGGCGGGGCGTTCAAGTTCGTCGCCGTCGTCTCGCCCCATCTTGAAAGTTCCTCCGGGCACAAAAACCATTCCGACTGGCGCGTCGATTTGTTTTAGGATTGGCGATGGCTGCGGCGTGGCGCTCAGCAGCCCCGTCGTGGGTTGTGGCGATTGTTGGGCCGACTGGTCGGGTTTTCTCACAAGCCTCTTCTGGCTGGTCCACAGCCACCAGGCGACGAATCCGGCGGCCACGGCGAGAGTCGCGATGATTATCCAAACCAGGATCGCCCCCCGCGAATCGCTCCGTTGAACTAATTGCTCCGTCCTTCCGCTCGTAATGGGGCCTTCGAAAGTCTTCTTTTTCTTTCCTGAATTCGGATTGGCCTGTTTTCCGGCTATTTGGCCTGTCGCCGAGCGAAAATCGGTCGTCAGAGAGTCTTTGATGACGCCAGTCTTGCGTGCGGCGCGGCCAGCGGCGCCGAAAGGCTCGATTGGACGCTGGTTGCGAGTCGAGAGAGACGCCTGCAAACTGCCCGTCGGCATATCCGCCTGCGTTCTGAAAGCGCCGGCGACCGGCGGCACGACCAGCTTTCCGGTAATCACCCCCTGATCCTCTACGTCTTCGACTGGTTCTTTCGGTGGGATTCCCCTCAAGAGGTCGAGCGTATTGCCGCAAGTTTCGCAATATCGTGAAAAGGGTTTCGCTGCTGCGCCGCAGCGTTTGCAGGCTACCTGGGCGATCTCCGGCAATTCTTCGGCTTCGGAAACTTTCCCGTCTCGCGCAGGCGGCGCCCCGGGGGGAATCGAGTTCGGCAACATTAACGCATGCTCGCGATCAATGCCGCAGGTCTTGCAAAACAACCAGCCGCCGCGCCAAGAAGCGCCGCAGTGGTAACATGCGCCCACGACGGCCTCCTGAGTGGATGAAGGCGCGCTGCTGGCGCCGCATTGCCTGCATGCCCTTTCTCCCTTGGCGGTTCGCGCCCCGCAACGGGTGCAGCAAACGGTGTCCATTACGGGGTCACTGGATGAACGAACCAGTGATTGCCCACAGCGGCGACAAAAATTTAAACGGTCGGAATAGTTCAGATTACAGGCTGCGCAGTACATAACCTGATCGCCTAAAATTCGTTCTGGAAAAATATTATCCCACGATAAACCTAATCATAGGGGACAAGCAGACACGGAGACAAGGAAACACGGGGATATGGAGATTTTTCTTTCCTGGTCTCCCCCCTCTTCTTTTCTCATTATCCCCTTGACAACCTCTCTACCACTCCCAACTTTCGACATCACAAGCCAGATTGTTTATACTGGACTGCAAGTTTTAGCTGACCGCCATTTGTAGACCATTTTGATTAGTTATGTTCGACAAATTCAGAGAAGAGTGTGGTGTCTTCGGCATTTTCGGCCACGACGAAGCGGCGCGCCTGACCTATCTTGGCCTATACGCGCTGCAGCACCGCGGCCAGGAGTCCGCCGGGATAGTCTCTTCTGACGGCTCGACGCTGCGCGTCGAGCTCGGGATGGGCCACGTCAACGACATCTTCCAGGAAAAGAGCCTTTCCAGATTGTCCGGGCGCGCGGCCATCGGACATGTGCGCTATTCGACGGCCGGGAAGGTCAGCATCAACGAGGCGCAGCCTTTCCTGGTCAAATGCGGCTTAGGTCAGATCGCTCTCTGCCACAACGGCAATCTGCCCGACGCGACCGAGGCCCGATATCGACTCGAAATGGAGGGCGCGATCTTCTCTTCGACCTCCGATACCGAAGTCGTGCTGCACCGAATCGCCCGCTCCCGGAAAGGGAACGTCGTCGACGCGATTGTCGAGGCGTTGAAGGACGACGATGGCGCCTTCTCGATGCTTTTCGCCACGCCCGAGAGCGTCATAGCCGTGCGTGACCCGCGCGGGTTTCGCCCGCTCTGCCTGGGCGAATTCGACGGCGCCACGGTCTTCGCGTCTGAGACATGCGCGTTCGACCTGATCGGCGCGACCTACATCCGCGACGTCGAACCCGGAGAGATCGTCATAGTCGATTCGCGCGGCGTACATTCGTTCTACGCGTTCGAGCCGAAGCGGTTCACGCATTGCATATTCGAGCATGTCTATTTCTCGCGCCCGGATTCGTTAGTCTTCGGCCACAGCGTCAACAAGAGCCGCCACCGAATGGGCAAACAACTGGCGAGGGAATGTCCGACGGACGCCGACATCGTCGTGCCCGTGCCCGATTCCGGCGTCGCGGCGGCCATCGGCTACGCCGCGCAGTCGGGTTTGAAATTCCGATTCGCCCTGGTGAGAAACCATTACGTCGGGCGCACTTTCATCGAACCGCAGTCACAGATCAGGCATTTCGGCGTGAAGATCAAACTTAATCCAGTGCGCGACTTGATCGAGGGCAACCGCGTCGTCCTGATCGACGATTCGATCGTGCGTGGCACTACCTCGAAAAAGATCGTCAAGATGGTGCGTGACGCGGGCGCCACCGAAGTTCACATGCGCATCAGTTGCCCTCCAACCATCGCGCCGTGCTATTACGGCGTAGACACGCCGACAAAAGAGGAGTTAATCGCGGCCCAGAACTCGATCGAAGAGATACGCCAATACCTCGACGCCGATTCGCTAGGCTATCTGAGCATCGAAGGGCTGCTGGAATCGGTGAACGATCCCGGCGGGACGAAATACTGCATGGCGTGCTACACGGGCGATTACCCGACGCGAATCGACATCCACGATCAAACTTACAGGGAGCGGGAGGCGGTGGCCGCGGATTAGGTAGAGCGCGAGCTTAGACAGGATTTACAAGATTTCTCAGGATTGAAGAAGGAATCTGACAATCCTGAGAAATCTTGTAAATCCTGTCTAAACACCTTTGCCGAATTTCGGTTCGCTCTGGTTAAAGGTGAAGGTTAAAAGTTGAAGGGTTTAAGAGTTCTTTTCGCAATCGCGCTGGTCGCAGCCATAATCGTTGTCGGCCTATACTGGCTGCGGCATAGTCCGCAGCAGATCCCGACGCCGTTTCCCACACAGGGGCGGCTGCAAGTTTATGCGCTCGACGTCGGACAGGGCGATTCGGCCTTAATCATTACTCCAGAAGGCAAATCGGTTTTGATCGACGCCGGGCCGCCGCAGGCCGGCGACGAAGTGGTCGCCGCGCTGCGGAAGAAAGACGTCCGATCGATCGACCTGGCCGTGGCGACTCACCCCCACGCCGATCATATCGGAGGAATGAGGCAGGTCATTGAAAATTTCGGCGTCAAAAACTTCCTCGACAGCGGCCGGGACTACCCGAGTAAGGAATACGAGCGGATGCTGCGAGCCCTCGACGAGAAGGGAATCAAACCCATCATTGCGAAGAAGGGAATGAAGTTCGACCTCGATTCGGGCGCGAAGCTTGAAGTCCTCAATCCGCAGGGGGGCGACCAATGGATCGAGGAGGTCCGCCGTGGCGGGAGCGTCGAAAACGCGAACTCGATCGTGTTGCGGCTGAGCTACGGGAATTTCTCGATGCTTTTCACCGGCGACGCCGAAACCGAGACTGAAGATTTGATCATGGAATCCGGCGCTACGCTCCGCGCTCAGGTTTTGAAGGTCGGCCATCACGGGTCGCGCTACGCGACGAGCGCCAGATTCCTGGATGCGGTGGCCCCCGAAGCGGCCGTCATCTCTTGCGCGGCCGACAACAGGTACGGCCACCCGGCGCGGCAGACGCTCGATCGGCTGCGGAAAGCCGGCGTGAAAATTTACCGCACCGACCTGAACGGCGAGATCGCGATCGTCGCAGACGGTAATAAGTTTGAGATTCACCCCGCCAGGCAGTCGATTCAGGTCGCGATTCTGTCAGGTTCCAGGTTCCAGGTTTCAGGTGGAAATCTGCGAAATCACTCTTTTACTGACACCTGACACCTGACACCTGACACCTGATATAAATTATGTCGAACAGCAATGAGTCAATCAAAGCTTTCGTCGACCGGATCGAATCTGGTTTGGCGGTGATCCTGTTCAGCGACGGCAGCGGCGTTCAATTCGACCTGCCGCTCGAATATCTGCCGCCAGGGACCGAAGCCGGCGACCACCTGCTGATCACTTTTCAACTCGATCCTGAAAGCCGGGAGGCGACGCTTCGAAGCATCGCCGAATTGAAAAAGCGATTGGCCAAAGACGGCGATCCTCAACAAACCGAGTTCAAGTTATGAATGATTCGATCAGATACAAAGACGCGGGCGTCGACATTGACGCGGCGAACCGGGCGACCGAGCAGATCAAGAAGCTGGCGCGCTCTACGTTCAACGAGAACGTCTTTTCGGAAATAGGCGGCTTCGGCGGTATGTTCAACGGCATTTTCCCCGATACGCGCGAGCCGGTTCTGGTCTCGAGTTGCGACGGGGTCGGCACGAAGCTGAAAGTGGCGTTCGCCACGGGCGTCCACAACACGGTCAGCCACGACCTCGTGGCGCACTGCGTCAACGACATCCTTGTTCAGGGCGCCAGGCCGCTCTTCTTCCTCGATTACATAGCGACGGGCAAGCTCGATCCCGACGTCGTCTCCCAAATTGTCGACGGGCTGGCGACAGGCTGCCGCGAGAGCAATTGCGCGCTGCTCGGTGGCGAGACGGCCGAGATGCCGGGACTTTACTCCGACGGCGAATACGACCTTGCGGGCTTCATAGTCGGCGTGGTCGACCGCCACAGGATCATCAACGGCGCGCGCATAACGGAGGGCGACGTCGTGGTCGGGTTGCCGTCGGCGGGCCTGCACACCAACGGGTACAGCCTGGCGCGCAAGCTGTTCTTCGACGCCGCTGGATATAAACTCGACCAGAACCTGCCCGAACTCGGCTGCACCGTCGCCGAAGAGTTGCTGAAGCCTCATCAAAGCTATCTGCCCGCGCTCGAGCGGCTGATAGAGCACGAAGGCGTGATCAAGGGACTGGCCCACGTCACTGGCGGCGGACTGGTCGAAAACATCCCGCGCATCCTGCCCGCCAACGTCGACGTTGCGCTCAAAGAAGGGAGCTGGCCCGTCCTGCCGGTCTTCGACCTGATGCAGAAAATAGGCGATGTGCCGCGCGAAGACATGCTACGCACGTTCAACCTGGGCATAGGCATGGTCGTCATCGCCGGCCCCAAGTCCATGCAATTCCTCGAAGACAAGTTCAGTTGCGCACGCCAGGAGTTTTACGTCATCGGCGAGGTCGTCAGTGGGAGCCGGAAGGTGCGGTTCGTTTGAGTCGCCGCGGCAGAGGGTGTTCAATAACTGCAGGAGATTTTTATGATCGATTGGACCCAATGCGATGCGGTAGAACGAGACTTTGAAAATGCCGATGGCGCCTGGGTTTTTCGCGGCACACGCATCCCGGTGACCGCGCTGTTCGAGAACCTCGAGAGTAGAGCCAGTATTGACGATTTTCTATCGAAGTTTCCAGGCGTTGCCAAAGAACAGGTAGCAGCCGTCCTCAAATACGAAGCTGAAGGTAAAATGCGCAAATACCAAGCCCGGAGGATAAAAATATCCCCGCCTGATTTAAATTTAGAACACTGGGTTTGCTTTGAATGCCGGAAAATGTTCAAGCGTCCGTTTCGCCTCGAAAACGATGGAGTTGATCCAAAGGCGCCTGCGCGACCATACGTCTGCTCTCAGTGCCGTGAGCCAATGATCAATATGGGGTTATATTTCGAGCCGCCTCGCCAGGACGAGCTTGCAAGCTGGAAAAGGATGCGGCTGCTTGCTGATTTTGGATACTTCTTTTACAGCGAGGGCGCGAAGTCTTACATCGATAACTTCATTCTTGGGACGCCACCTTCGAGTGTCCGAGAACTTCGCAGGCGGCTCGTACTCGAAAGGGTGAAAAGCGCCGAAAGTCTTCACTTAAGGCACGCCAGTTATCTGAAAGAAGTGAAACGAGAGAATGCAAGACTCCGGCGTTTGAAATGAGCGTCATTGGCTCCGACTTCCCGACAACGGGCGGCATAGCCTCCGCAAGATAGCGCTTCGAAAACTAAATGTAGCGGCCACTGAAGTCGCCTGCGCCTCTTTCCACAAAAACGAGAAAAGCAAATGAGAAGATCATCCTTTTACCGCACCTTATCTCTGTTGTGCGCCTATGCATTGCTGGTTCCCTCTCCCGCTTTCACGCAACAACAGGGGCCGCCGAAGAAGTTTGAGTTGACCGTTGACAGTATTATGCGCGGCCCCGACCTGGTCGGGTACGAGCCGACCCGCGTCTACTGGTCGCAGGACAGCCGGCGGGTCTATTTCCGGTGGAAGCGCGCGGGCGAGGCCCGATTGAAAGAGCCTGACCTGTATGTCGTCAACCGCGACGGCGGCGGTCTGCGCAAGCTTACGGAAGAAGAAGCGAAACAGGCGCCGCCCCCCGCGGGCGATCTGTCGAAGGACAAGACGATGACCGTCTTCGCCGAAGAGGGCGACATCTTCATTTATGACCAGGTGAAGAACGAGCGCCGCCAGATCACCAGCACGGTCGAAGGCGAAAACGGCCCGCGATTCACGAAAGACCAGAAATATATCGTCTTCACCCGGCAGAACAATCTATACCGGATGGCGCTAGACGGCGCAGGTATGACGCAACTCACGGACATCCGCACAGGCGCCGCGCCTGCCGAAACCCCGCCCCCCCAACGCGGGGTCGGAGGCGGAGGCGGCCAACGGCGGCAGGGCGCCGCCGGCGATCAGACGTCGCAACAGCGCGGCAATGAGAGCCAGGAATACGTCAAGAAGGAAGAGCGCGAATTGATCGAGGCCGTCCGCGAGCGCGCGCAGAACCGCGATGAGCAGGAGGCCAAGCGCAAACAGCGCGAGAAGCGCAAACCATTTACGCCGCCCGCCGCCTCATCTGTCGCCGGGCTGCAGCTATCGCCCGACGGAAAATACGTCATCGCTTCGGTCGTCCGGCCGCCGTCCGGCGCCAAGAACTCCGTCGTGCCGAACTATGTCACTGAGTCGGCCTACACTGAAGATATTCCCAGCCGTAACAAGGTTGGCGACGAGCAGGGCCGCACTCGACTGGCGATTATTTCTGTCGAGACCGGCGACGTGAACTGGGTCGATCACGGACAGAAGGAGCCGCAATCCAACCGGCGACAGACCCAGCCGCAAGATTCATCGCGGCAGGCTTCGGAGGAACAGGGCGCGTCGCAGCGGGCGCAGGAGCGCGAACGCGATGTGCAGATTCTCAACCCGCAATGGTCGGAGGATGGCAAAAACGCCGTCGCGTTTGCGCGATCCGCCGATAACAAGGATCGCTGGACGCTGTTGATATCGCCGGCCACCGGCAAGACGAAAGTTCTTGATCATCAACACGACGACGCATGGGTAGGCGGCCCCGGCTCGTTCACGCTCGGATGGCTCGGCGACGACAAGACCGTCTATTTTCAATCCGAGCGCGACGGCTGGTCGCACCTCTACACAGCCCCAATTGACGGGGGCGAGCCGAAGCAGCTTACCTCAGGCAAGTTTGAAGTCTCAGACACGCGGATTTCGGAGGACAAGACGAAGTTTTATTTCACTTCCAGCGAGGGCGACCTGGGCCAACGCCACTTGTATTCAATGCCCGTGACCGGCGCCCCGCGCGTCCGCATCACCACGATGCCCGGGAACAATCAAGCGATTGTCTCGCCGGATGAAACGACTCTCGCGATAGTGCGGTCGTACAGCAACCGCCCGCCCGAGCTTTACATCGCCCCGAACAAGCCCAACGCCACGGCAGGCGAGATCAAACAGGCCACGACTTCGCCTACTGACGAATTCTTCGCTTACAATTGGATCGACCCGCCGATCGTCACATTCAAGGCCCGCGACGGCGTCGAGGTCCCGGCTCGCCTCTACAAGCCCCCGAAATGGCAGAAAGGCGGCCCCGCCGTGCTGTTTGTTCATGGCGCGGGTTATTTGCAGAACGTCCACAAATGGTGGAGCAGCTATTACCGCGAATACATGTTCCATCACCTGCTGATGGAGCGCGGCTTCATGGTGATGGACGTCGATTACCGGGCCTCGGCGGGCTATGGGCGCGATTGGCGCACGGCGATCTACCGGCACATGGGTGGGAAGGATTTGAGCGACCACGTGGACGCCGTGAAATATCTGGTGGCCGAGCACGGCGTTGATCCAAAGCGCGTGGGCTTATACGGCGGCAGCTATGGCGGCTTCATCACGCTGATGGCCATGTTCACCGAACCCGACGTCTTCGCCGCAGGGGCTGCGCTGCGCCCCGTCACCGATTGGGCGCATTACAACCACGGCTACACGTCGAACATCCTCAACACGCCGCAAAGCGACGCCGAAGCTTACAAGCGAAGTTCGCCGATCTATTTCGCGGAAGGGTTGAAAGGCGCGCTGCTGATCTGCCACGGCATGGTCGACGTAAACGTCCATTTCCAGGACACGGTGAGGCTGGTCCAGCGACTGATCGAATTGCGGAAGGAGAACTGGGAACTGGCCTCCTATCCGGTCGAAGATCATGGCTTCGAGCGCGCCGCGAGTTGGGCCGACGAATACAAGCGGATTTTGAAGCTGTTTGAAACTAATCTGCGAGCAAAATGAATAGGACTCATAGGAATTATAGGACCTATGGGACTTATAAATCTTGCAAGTCCTATAAGTCCTACAAGTCCTACAAGTCCTATAGGTCCTATGAAAAAAATCGGCATACTGATTTCAGGCCGTGGATCGAATATGCTGGCGCTGATCCGGGCGGTCGCCGATGGACGCATCCCCGGCGCTGGGGTCGCAATCGTCATCAGTAACGTCGAGAACGCCGCCGGGCTTGAAAGGGCGCGAGAATACGGCGTCAAGGCCGTCGCGCTCGATCACCGGGGGAAGACGCGCGAAGAACACGACCGGGCGATGGCCGCCGAATTGCGCGCATGCGAAGTCGATCTGGTCTGTCTGGCCGGTTATATGCGACTGCTCTCGCCCTGGTTCACGCGCGAATTCGAGGGTGGTATTCTGAACATCCACCCTTCGCTGCTTCCGGCTTTCCCTGGGCTCAACGCGCAGCGACAGGCGATTGAATACGGGGTGAAATTTTCGGGCTGCACCGTCCACCTGGTCGACGAAGAATTGGACCACGGCCCGATTGTCAAACAAGCCGCCGTGCCTGTGCAGCCAGGCGATACCGAAGAAACGCTCTCGGCCAGAATTCTGGCCGAGGAGCACAGAATATACGCGGAGGCGGTGGCGCTGATGCTGAGCGGCCGATTTAGGATCGAAGGGCGGCGAGTGATCGAATGGTAAAAAGCTAGGGTTTCTATCACTCCCACCATATTTCGTATGGCGCATGCCATATAAAATATGGGATATGAAATCTGAAATGGATTAACTTTGGCGTCGTTCCCCCCCGACCCTAAACTAAAGAAAGGGAAAGACCAACGTGGGAGAAAAGGGGTTATATCTGGTGACCGGAGGCGCGGGATTCATCGGCTCGCACATAGCCGAGGCCCTCGTCAAACGTGGCGACCGCGTGCGAGTGTTGGATAACCTAATTACCGGGCGGCGTGAGAATCTATCGCCGATCGCCGACAGGATCGAATTCATCGAGGGAGACATCCGCGATTACGCCGCGACGCTGCGGGCAGCCGAAGGCGCGAGCGTAATATTTCATCAAGCCGCAGTGCCTTCGGTGCCACGCTCCGTGGCCGAGCCTGCCCTCAATCACGACATCAACGTCAACGGGACGTTTAATGTTTTAATGGCCGCGCGCGAAGCCCGCGCTCGCCGCGTCGTTTACGCCGCTTCCAGTTCGGCCTACGGCGAGACCGAGACGCTGCCGAAACAGGAGGAGATGTCGCCCAGCCCTCTCTCGCCTTACGCGGCGGCGAAACTCTTCGGCGAATATTATTGTCAGGTCTTCACGCGGGTCTACAATCTCGAGACCGTTTCAATCCGCTATTTCAACGTCTTCGGGCCGCGCCAGGACCCGTCTTCGCCGTATTCCGGCGTGATCTCGAAATTCATCACTACCCTGCTCGACGGCGAATCGCCGGTGATTTACGGCGACGGCGAGCAGTCGCGCGATTTCACGTACGTCTCGAACGTGGTCGACGCGAACCTGCGCGCGGCTGAATCCGTAGAAGCGGTCGGCCAGGTCATCAACCTGGGGATAGGCGAGAGGGTCACGCTCAATCAATTGCTCGCCGAATTGCAAAAGATCATCGGCTCGAATCTTCCCGCCCGTTACGAGGAGGCGCGAGATGGCGACGTCCGCCATTCGCTCGCCGCCATCTCGCGGGCCAGAGACCTGATCGGCTACCGCCCTCTGGTCGGATTGGCCGAAGGTTTGAGACGCACCGTCGAGTGGTACAGGGAAAATCAGTGAAAGGGTGAGGGGGTGAAGGGGTGAGAGGGTGAAAGGGTTACTAGGTTCTTATCACCCTTTCATCCCCTCACCTCTTCACCCCCTCACCCCCTCACCCCCTCACCTTTTCACCCCTTCACCTTCTTCCCATTATTCATGCGCTACATTCTGATTCCAGTTAAAGACCTCACGCGCGCGAAGCAGCGCCTTGGTCTATTGATGACGCAGGAGGAGCGGACACGCCTGGCGTGGGCCATGCTCGAAAACACTTTCGCCGCGGCGGCCGGGGCGCGTAAGGTCGACCGAGTCGCCGTGGTCACGCTCTACGCGCCCGCCATCGAACTAGCCCGGAAATACGGGATGGAGTTGATCGCCGAGACCGAGCAGATTTCAGAAAGCGCTTCAGTTGATTTCGGATCGAGTGAGGCGAAGAAACGCGGCGCGACAGCCGCCTTGCGACTGCCAATCGACCTGCCCCTCGTCACCGCAAGCGACATCGAGACAATCATTGAACATGACGGCGACGGGCCGTCGATTGTTGTGGTCCCCTCGCGCGACGGCACGGGAACGAACGCGATCCTGCGCCGCCCGCCCGACCTCTTCCCTTCACACTTCGGCCCCGACAGTCTGGCCAAACATCTGGCGGAGGCTGCGGCGGCGAAAGCCGCTTGCAGGGTGATCGAACTCCAACGCGTCGCGCTCGACATTGACGATCCGGACGACGTGTCCGAATTTATCCGGCGCGGGGAAGGCGCGAGCGTCTATGATTTGCTCGCCTCGATGGGCGTTCCCGAACGGCTCGGCGTCAAATAACGGCGCCGGCTCTGGCTAGCGGAATCGAAATGCGGCATGATGGCGCCGCGCTCCAAAACCATCTTTCAAAGAAGGGGTCCCCCCATATGAAAAACAGCGCGCCTTCATTTGCCTCTTCGACAGATAGCGGCACTCGTCTGTGCGAAGGAATGGAAATTATAGGCGAGGTGAAATTCACCGACGCGATGAGAGTGGAAACCAAAATCTCCGGCAAGATCTTCTCGGACTCAGGCAGTCTGGTGGTGGGCGAGAAAGGGCACATTCAGGCGACGATCGAGGCGGGGGTCGTTGAAATCTTCGGAACCGTCGAAGGAAGCGTCACGGCTAAACACAGGGTACAGATTCGCGCGGGCGCGCGTGTCACCGGCGACATCCGCGCGCCGGAGTTGAACATCGAGCACGGGGCGTTCTTCGAAGGGAAGTGTCATGTGACCGCCTGAACCACTTCCATCCGCCGCTTCGCTGATCTACCGACGGCGACCTGGAAGATCGCGCTTTTGCCTTGCGCGTGCGGAGAGAAGAATTCGATCACATCGTCGTCATAAAAAGTCAGTCCCGATGCGCCAAACCCTTGGGCGTAAGCGGTCAGATACATCCTTCCGCCGATGATCCCCGCTTCCAGTTGCGCCGCGCGGTAACCACGATTGCCGAACCGCCCGAAGACGACGTTGAGGTCTGCGATGAAGAATATTGTCGCGGCAGCCTCGGCAGGCAACGACTGTTCCAATCCCAGGTAACCCGCCTCCCTGCGAAACTCGCCGGCTTTGACCATCTCAATCGCCATTCCGTCCTGATCGAGCGCATAAGCGCCCGGCTCCAATCCTTCAACGGCATGGACGATCATATAGATCTGGTTGAGATGCGACGGCGCAGGCGCCGCGTCGAGAAAATCCGCCGGAATCTCCCGCGTCGAACGATAGAGCAGAGTCGAAAACTCCTTGAAACTGAGGCTGCCGCTACGGTCGAACCGCCTCGTCGAGCCGCGCTTCAAAATCACCGTTCCCAGCTCCTCGCGCGACATCTCTGCATCGCTGAAAGGTTCCAGCCTGATCAAGCTCCCCTGCGGATCCGTTTTTTTCACTTCCTGGATGGCGCCGCGCCACCGGCGGACTTCCTCTTCATCGAGGAGCGACGAGGCCGCGTGCATTTCTCGCATCGCCGGATAATCGATCTCGCTCGTCGAGAGCGGCTCCGTTTCCAGCGCCAGTCGTCCGATGTCGGCGGGCGGTTCTGGCGCTGGCGACGATGTCCGACCTAGCGAAACCATCGAAAACGCGACTTCGCGGTCGGCGTCGAGGTCGAGCAAACGGTTGACATCTCCATCAACAAACCCCATCACAATGCGCGCCGGAAGATTCAACGCCGTGGCCGTCGCCAACAGGTTCGCGAGCATCGTGCCGTTATCCCAGCCGAAGTGGCGATAGGTCCGCGCCTGATACTTCCATGCGTTGCGCCAGTATGTTCCCGCGCAGATGATCGTTACAGGCGCGCTCGTCACGCTCGGCTCTCCCGCAGTCGCCCGCGCGATCACGCCGCGATAATCGCCCCGCCGCAACCGCCGCAGCGAAAAATCATGCGCGCCGAAGTGATAGACGCCCGCTTCCAGATCAGGCAGATCGCCGCAGACCAGATATAACTCGATCTCATAGAGAGCGCCCGTACACGCCGCCGCGCGAAACATGATCTCGCCCCCCGGATTTTGTCTGATCTTCGTGACGCCGGCTGAGTAGTAGAGCGCTTGCGCAAGGTCTTTCAGATCGGGGATCGCCTCGCCGGTAGTCTCGGCATGGCTCGATATGGCTTCCAAGACGGACATGTCGAGCGGCGGAAGTCCGCGCGGCGCCTCGATCCGGTCGAGCGTCGTGTAGATTTTGAAGGGCAGCGGCTTGTTGGGCCAATCGAGAAAATGGACGCTGTCGCGAACGCTCCGGAACGAATGTTTCGTCGCGTCGTGATAAGCCCAACCCGCAGCCGTCTCGTGATTGCGCCTTGTGGCGCCCATTTCAACCCTCCCAGGTGTCAGGTGTCAGGTGTCAGGTGTCAGGCAGAAACAGTCCCTGGAACCTGAAACCTGGAACCTGAAACCTGAAGATCAGCCCATCGAACTGAAGCGCTCCGGCTTGACTTTGTAAAGCACGCGCTGCTCGCCTGGCTGGCGGAAAGGGTAGACGTCCTTGTTCAAATATTTCTTCGCCAGCTTGTTGATGTGATCGTCCGCGCCATTCATTGTTCGTTCGGTGACCTGGCCGCGAACTTCCAGATAACGGTATGGATTTTCTGGATCGACCAGCATCAACGCCACGCGCCCGTCGCGCTGCAGGTTTTTGTCCTTCTGGCGGCCGGCGGCCGTATTGAACAGAACATGCTCTCCGTCGAAATCGATCCAGACCGGCGTGACCTGCGGCGAACCGTCAGGCATCAAAGTGACCAGGCCGGCGAAAATTTTCTTTTCGAAAAGGTCTCGATACTTGTTGGGTATAACCTCTGCCATATTACTCTCCATATTTTTAATCAATCACAGCGCCAGTTCGGCCATCACGCGCAAAGTGTCGATGTCCGACGCGCCGCAGATAAGCGTCGTAAGTCCGCATTCTTTCCAGGCCGCGAGCCTATCGGCGATCCGTTCACGAGGCCCGCACAGCGCCACCTCGTCAACCAATTCATCCGGGACGGCCATCATCGCCTCCATCTTTTTACCGGCAAGGTAAAGGTCCTGAATTTTGTTCGCGGCTTCTTCGTACCCGTAGCGACACGCGATGTTGAAGTAGAAATTCTTTTCGCGCGCGCCCATTCCGCCGATGTAAAGCGCCAGGTGCGGTTTAATCATATTTCGGCAATTCGCCACATCATCGCCCATCCGGATAGTCACGGTCGGCGCCATATCGAACGAAGAGAGATTTTTTCCGCCGCCGGCTTTGGCGAAGCCTTCGTCCAGCCATTCGCGGTAAACGTTAACACGGTGGGGCGAGAAGAAAATCGGAAGCCACCCGTCGGCGATCTCGGCCGCCAGCGCGACGTTCTTCGGCCCGACGGCTGCGAGATAGATCGGAATGTTCGACCGCAGGGGATGAATAATCAACTTGAGCGGCTTGCCCAAACCCGACCCCGACCTCGTCGGTATGTCGTAATGTTCGCCGTGATGCTCCAGCGGCTGTTCGCGTTCGAGGATTTTGCGGACGATCTCGACGTATTCGCGCGCGCGCGTCACCGGTTTCCCGTAAGGGACGCCGTGCCATCCCTCGACCACCTGCGGCCCCGAAGCGCCGATGCCGAGCAGCATACGCCCACCGGTCAGCAGGTCGAGCGTCGCCGCCGTCATCGCCGCCATCGCGGGAGCGCGCGCCGTCATCTGCATAATCGCCGTGCCTACGTTGATCTTTTCAGTCTTCGCCGCAAGCCACGTGAGCGTGGTCACAGCGTCCGATCCGTAGGCTTCCGCCGTCCAGACCGAATGGAAGCCTAGACGATCGGCCTCCCGCGCAAGCGCGACATTGTCCTCGGGGTTCGGGCCCCAATAACCCAGATTCAATCCGAGCCGCATGTTTTCTCCTCCAGAAAAACATCCACGAAGTCACACGAAGAAACGCGAAGGGAAAGAGGGAATCTTCGCGCTGCTTCGCGTCCCTTTGCGGATGTTTTTTCCGTCCGCTTCAAGTTATAAAGCCGAACCGACCTGCGCCAGCAGCTTAAGATATTCAGCCGGAGGCGCGCCGGTTTCTTTTTCGACTCGCCCCCATAACAGATCGACGATTGCGCGTTTGCCAATCTCTTTGCCGCGCGCCTCTTCCCACTCGGCCTCGCGCGCCAGGCAGCCCACATAAAACAACCACATCATTCGATCGGCCAGCGGTTTGAACAGTACGCCGGCCGAGAGTTCATCCATCGAAGTTATCGAATCCATTTCATCGCGTAAGAGGCGAACTTGCCTGACGCCTTTATCGCGCCAATCGGCGTCGCCGAGCGAACCGAACCAATTGTCGAGCCTCGCGCAGAACCCTTCGTGCAACTTGAGACGCCGAATGTCGCGCGCCGATTGCGCGATCAGCGTATTGTGCGCGCCCTCCCAGGCCTCGAAGATCACGCTGTCGCGCAGCAATCGCGGCAGTATGGAGAAGTTCTCCATCGCCCCATTGCCTCCCAGGATTTCTATTCCTCGACGGACGACGTCGGTGGCCGAAATCGAAGAGCGGTATTTGTTCAAATTGACCGCCAGACGAAAGAATTGTTTGCCAGCCTCGTCGGCTCTGCCCGCTTCGATCTCGTCGCGCAGATGGGCCAGATAGAGACTGCCTGAAGTGATCGCCATTGTCACCACTCGCATCTCGGCCAGCGTTTCCTGCGTGAGCGGAAAGTCTTTGATCGCCACGCCGAAGGCACGCCGATGTTGAGCGTACGCCCAGGCGATGAGGTAAGCGCGCCGCGCCGCCCCGGCCGACCCCACGGCGTTGTAAAGCCGCGACGTGTTGATCACGAAATCCATCGCGTGCTGAAATCCGCGGCCGGGTTCACCGATCTGATAGGCGATTGCGTCCTTGAAATCCACTTCGGCCGTGGCCAGCGATTTCGTGCCGAGCTTGTCTTTAAGGCGGCGAATATAAATCCCGTTCGGCGAGCCGTCGTCCAAACGTCGGGGAAGGAGGAATAGCCCCAAACCTTTCGTGCCGGCAATAGAGTTCTCCGTCGCCCCTTCAGGCCGCGCCGTGATCAGCGCCAGGTCTGCGGTGACGTTCGAGCAAAACCACTTCTCGCCGTTGATCAGCCATTTGTTCTCTCCGGCTTCAAGGAGCGTCGCGGCGCAGGCGTTCGCGCCCACATCCGACCCGCCCTGAATTTCTGTCAGAAACTGCGCGCCGTGAAAGCGCGTCTCGTAATTCGGATCGAGCAGCCGCGGCAGATATTTCTTTTTCAACTCATCGCCGCCCGCGTACTGCAAGGTTTTGATCACGCCCGCCGTGCAGGCCAGCGGACAATTGTGCCCCGCCTCGCCGTTATACGACGACAGGTAAAACAGCGCGAGGGCGAGCAGATTGTTTTCGGGCTCGGCGTAAACGCTCATCGCGCCCGAACCGTAAATGCATCGCCCGGCCAGATGATGGTCGGCCGAGTGCGCCACGTCTTCGATTCGCTCGCCCGTGGCCGAATAACGATCGAGCCGTGGCAGGTTTTCCGCCAGGTTCGCTCGCCTGACCGCCGGGTCAACGATCATTGAGGCTTCGTCGCCGAACTTTGACAGCCTCTCGGCATGGGCGCGCAAACGATCAGCGCCCCAGTAAAATTCCAGGACGCTTCGTAAGTGAAGATCGGTCTCGTAAAAATTGACCGCCTGCGCGCTCTCCCATTCGGCCAAATCAGCGCGGCCCCGCGCGACAGGGTCGGTTTGCGCCGCTCGCCTCAATTCTTTCGACGGTGTGCTCATATGCCCTCACTTCGCTAAACGGACGTTGCCCGGAAAACCACGAAAGTTCCCTTTCAAGACCTCCACGCCGTCCTGGTTGGCGCAGCTAACCGCGCAGAAAAATTGGCGCTTCTCTTCGTCCTTCTCCATGACCGTGACCACACATGTGACGGTGTCGCCGACGTAGACCGGTTTCAGGTATTGAAACGTCATTTCGGTCGCAAGAAAACCCAGCATTCCGCCGATGTGCGTGGCCATGCTCGCCGTCAATAATCCTGGAATATTGCGCCGCTTGAACCAACTTTCGCCCGCGAACATTTCATCCTGATGGTACGGATTTAAATCGCCAGTCACGCCGATGAAGAGCGACACGTCGCCTTCGGTGAATGTGCGACGGTAACTAAACATTTGCCCGACCTGCAAGGATTCGAAGGCTTCGCGGAGCTGTTGTTTGAATTGCGGTGTCGCGTCCGGCATCTTCAACTTCCTAGTCAGGCTCTTTCTTGTAGCCTCATGATCAACTTATCTTCACTTCCATTTGCATGGTGTTTTTTGCGCAAACGCTTCTGCGCGTTGATCTTTCCCCGTTCCCGTCCAGCGGCCTCTTTGCGCGTAACGCCACTTCAGCCGCTCGACCAATGTGGCGCAAAGCATACCTGAAAATTCGTAGCTGTCGAAGGCCGCTAAAATTTTTGTTCTCGTGAAGTAAATAAATTTTTGCTGCAGGACGTCAAAATTTTGGTGGACAAGGAAAACAACCGATGGTAGATTGCGCCGCTTCTTTGGGAATGATACTGGCGCAGGCAAGCGACCTCGTCTAGCCCAAAGCAAGTAATCAGGAAACTTTTTGTTGGGACGATCATGCTCCCAGAAAGGAACAAAAGTCATGTTGAAAGACTCGCCTGCCAATTCCTCTTTCTCCGCAACTCAAACAAAAACGATCCGGTTCAAACTCAGTAAGGATTTCCTGCGCAAGCTAGAGATAGAGCCGGGCGTACTAGTTTACCATTTGTATCCCACGCTTGATGTATGGCTTGGGAGAGAACTGCCTGACGATGTCAACCCACGCAGCCACAATGAAGAAGCACTGAGAGGCCCCATTCCAAAAGCAATTGGAGAAACGCTCAAGGAAACGCCTAAGGATTTCTATTTGGCAAACCGTGGGGCTACTGTTCTTTTAGAATCATTTACGTTTAACCCCGATACGCAAACCGTTGAAATGGTGTTGAGCGATTATGAAGGTGACGGCGCTAATCAAGGGATTGCAGATGGTGGAACTTCGGATGCAGTCATCGCGAGGGTTCAAAAGGAAGTTGCTCTCGATATGGGCCTTGAAGATTTTAGGGCATTATCAGTAGAGCAAGTTCCAACCTTCCTTCGGGAATCACGTTTTCACATAGAGGCAATAGTTGGCCTCAAGGATAGAGACCGAATCCGCAACCTCGTTCAGGGCAGAAACAAATCAGTCCAAGTGAAGTCATGGACGATCAATGATTTCCAGGGTGATTTCAACTGGATGAAAGATGTGCTAGAAGCCGCGAAAAGTCCCTTCAAAGGAAGGATAGGTTACGAAGAAAATGCAAGCTCCGATGTGGGGATATTGGAAGTGATCGCTATTTTGACCCTCTTTCACCCCAGCTACAATGAAAAAGGCAAAGCCCCGACAACAGCTTACTCTTCCAGAGGAAGCCTCAACAATAGACTGACCAATCAGGAATCTGCTCCAGGGTACAAGTCACTCTCGCCGATCATGCTCGATATTCTCGAGTTGCACGACTTTGTTTATTGCAACTTTAAAAAGAGCTACAACCAGGTGTTCCAGAATGGGAAACTTGGAAGAAGAGGAAAGACGGACAACCGAATCTTTCCAAAGAAAAAGGAAAAGGTCAGGCTGCTTTTAACAGGAATGGAATCTGATTATGAAGTGCCTAACGGGGTGCTATATCCATTATTAGCTTCCTTACGCGCTTTGGTTCGATTTGAAAATGCCCAGGCTCAATGGGTCACAGATCCTCGCAACTTCTTTAAAGAGCACGGAGGAGAACTTGTCGAAAATCTCATCTCTCAGCTTGAATCGCTCGGTAATAATCCTCAGACCCTAGGAAAAAACAAAATCGCCTATACGTCTCTCTTTAACCTGGCAAAAATCAGGGTGTTTGAAATAGAGCAATAAGCGTTCGAAAGAGGAAACTCTCTTTGCGATGCCGCCATGTTCATAGCGGCATCGCCTTTCCATCCCACTACAATCACAGATCTGGTTTTTCGAAGATACTCTTCTGGGAAGCTTTTCAGATTGACAACGCGCCATCGCCAATTGATCGGGTCGCGGAACATCGACGTGTGTGGTTCAAGTGTCGTTCACTGTTCGTCAACATCTTCCGATTCATCCTTCTTTGCGCAGGATACTCCACCCATAAACGCTTCGTTTTGGGTGGAGAGGAATGCGCAGCCCCTTTCGCATGTAAAACACTTGTCTCAAGTAGAACACTTGTGGCATATTGCGCGGATGGGTGCTCACCTGTC
>DATEMG010000391.1:0-6062 GCA_035275805.1 Blastocatellia bacterium | reverse complement strand
CGGAAGTCGCTCCTGACGGAGCTTGGGAGACCAGAAGCGCGCAAAGCTATAAACATTGCGCCCCTAACGGAGCGGGAAGAGCTGCGATGAATGAATCGTCAGCGGGGCAAAAATCAGTCGTCTATTTTGACGCAAGTCCTGAAGTGAACGGTCAACCTCTACTGGCCCGCTCTGGCGCGCGACGTCGCAGTGCGACGCTTCTCCGGCCTCAGGCCTGACTTCACTTCCGCTTCAGCCCTGAGCCAGTCATTTAGATCATCCCCGTCGCATCTGCCGCGCTCCTCGTAAATTTCATAAGCGCGCCGCGAAATCAATTCGCGCAAATCGATCTGTCCGTTACTCTCATAATTCTCAGCCGGAGGTTGCGCCTTTCTCCTCGTCGCGGGATCTTGTGGCGCTTCCGGCGTTTCGGCCAACGATTTATCGGATTTCTTAATCTCTTTCATTATCAGCTCTCCGTTGAGATAAAAACACGCAATTAGGTATCAGGTATCAGGTATCAGGTATCAGGTTTCAGATTTCGAACACCTTGCGCAATCTGACACCTGATACCTGACACCTGACACACGACTGAGTCCGCCCTAAACTCCCATTAGGCAATCCCCATTCCATTTCGTGACTGCTTTCGCTTCTGCATGCCATTTGCAGCGGGATGATATCCCGCGCCTGCGCACCCCACCGTCTGGTCAGAATGACCAGAAGAACTACAGTCGTGTATAGGCGTAGGACAAAGAGTGTCTAAGATCGCAGCCCAAGGAAATATGATTTATGACAAATAATGTTTCTGATTTGAATGGATCTTTGCGTAATACGTCCGCGACGGCGTCGTTCCCCGCCAACACTGCCGTCTACCGCCCGAATTTGCGCTACGAAGTGGATCGCGTCAGCAACGAAGGTGAGAAGCGGCTTTCGCTGGCGCCACTGCTGAGGGGAACCGAAGGCAACGGCGTCATTTACGCCGCGACGGTCAGGGAGGTAAAAGCCGTCGCCGATTATTTGAAGCAAGCCGGCTTCGACGTCGCGCCCTACCACGGGCAACTGGGGGCGGACGAAAAAACAAAGAATCGGGACCGTTTCCTGTACGGCGCCTTGAAAGCGATCATTGCGGTCAGCGATTCCGGCGCGGAATCCTACAGTATTGGCCCCGATACGGACACAGAGATCAACAGACCCGACATCAGCTTCGTGATCCATTACAACATGCCGGCGTCGCTCGAAGATTACTGTCGGGAATCCGGACTCGCAGGCCGCGACGGCCGTCCGGCGCGATGCGTGCTGTTGTTTCAGATCGCCGACCGGCGCACGCAGTCATTCGCCACGAACGGGCGGTCGCCGAAGCCCGAGGAGGTGATCGCGGTCTATGAGACGCTGAAAGCGCTCGGCGCCGATCTAGCCCCGGCGTCGCTGGAGCGGATACAAACGAGCGCGAGTGGGACGCCCAGAATCAAAGTGCGAGCCATCCTTTCGCTGCTCAAAAACATGGGGCTCATAAAAGAATATCGGGGCGCGCGCTACACGCTTCTGAAGCGGGACCTCGACGAGCAGGAGATGGGGCGGCTGGCGGGCGAACACACGAGCAAAGGCCAGAGCGACCGTGAAAAACTGGAACGGATGGCGCTCTATGCGCAAAGCCCCGAGTGCCGGTGGAAGCTGATGCTCGAATATTTCGGCTCGCAGACGGGGCGGACGGAACAAACGGGCTTGAACGGATGCGGCCATTGCGACAACTGTTCCCTCACGACCGCCGAGCGTTCGCGCCCGCCCGAAAGCATGGCCAAGCCCGACTTCATCGATCTGCTCTTCATCCATAGCCAGGGGCGCCAGAGGGAAGAGCCGCGAATCAGGCCTGGCGATGTGGTCAAATTGCCCGCGCATGGAGAAGTCAAGGTCAAGGCCATCGAAGGAGACAAAATCGTCGTAAGCCTGCCCGGGGGCGAGACCAGAAAATTTAAACGGGAGTGGATCATCAGATAGATCGGCCGGGCCTTTGGAGCGCGGGACCATAGATTGGTTTGCAATCCCGTATACGGGAGTGGCGCCGCGAGTTGTTTACTCGCGCATTTTTCCTAATAGGATTCCTGATCGGACAAAGCCACGAACAGGGCGATTAAACAAATCGCCCCACACCGTAAATGCATCCGCGCTCCAAATGCTCCGCCATTTTCAATATAATGAACAAATGACAAATGATGAACAAATGACAAAAGGCGCCAACATTAACAGTGAACTGTCGTTCTTGAATCCTGCATTTTTGAGGAGCGTCGCCGCCCGTCCCCTAAGGATTCTTTCGGAATACATCGAACCAGCCGAACGGATGCGCCGCGCGCTTATCCGCGACACGATCGTCTTCTTCGGTTCCGCCCGCTCGCTCTCTCCTGAAGAGGCCGATCGGCGGATGGCCAGGCTCCGCGCCGAGATCGAACGCGCGGGCGAAATCACTCCCGAAAAGAAAGCAGAGCTGGCGCGCGCCGAATACACCATCAGGATGTCGCGTTATTACCAGGACGCAGTGGAACTGTCGCGCCGGGTAACAGAATGGTCGAAATCCCTGACCGGCAATCGTCATTTCATCGTCTGCTCCGGAGGTTCCGGCGGAATGATGGAAGCGGCCAACCGAGGCGCTTCGATGGCTGGCGGCAAGACCGTCGGCCTCCACATCGACCTCACCACCGAAGAAATAGTCAACCCCTACGTCACACCCGACCTGGTCTTCAGATTCCATTACTTTTTCATGCGCAAATTCTGGTTCGTCTACCTGGCCAAAGCGCTGGTGATTTTCCCGGGCGGATTCGGGACAATGGACGAGCTTTTCGAGGTCTTGACTCTGATTCAGACCAAGAAACCGCGCAAGGTCATGCCGATTGTTCTGTTCGGCGCGGAGTTCTGGAATGAAGTCATCAATTTCGACGCGCTATTGAAATGGGGAATGATCGGCGCCGAGGACCTGCGTCTTTTTCTGACGACCGATTCCGTAGACGAAGCCTTCAACTACCTCAAAAACCGGCTGGAAGAGCTTTACCCCTCAGCGGAAAAGCTGGACGAGATGAAACTTACCTAAATGAAATAAGCCATATTGTATATGCAGCAATATTGATCGGCATATCAATTGCCCCTCAATCCACTGATGTAAGGAGACATTTCCCCCGATGATTCGGCGGATGAGGGGAGGGGTGGAAGCCGAAAGGGCGGAAGGACAAAAAATGTAAAAGTTTTGTCGTTCTTGCTCTTTTGTCCTTTTTGTTTCCACCCGCTTTCATCATTGAGAGGCTTATCTTTCAGATGTATCCCGACATCAGCCCAATCTGAGAGATATAAGACATTTAGAAGGGGGAGTTATGTTCAATTTAATGACTCAAAACTGGTGGGCGATTGCGTTGCGCGGACTTGTCGCAGTGTTGTTCGGGATCGCCGCGTTTGTATGGCCGGGCATCACATTATGGGCTCTGGTGGCGATCTTCGGCGCGTACGCGCTGGTGGATGGAATCTTCGCGGTGATCGAGGCCTTCAGGCGCGACGTCGTGGGAGAGCGTTGGTGGGCGCTGCTGTTCGAAGGCTTCGTCGGCATCGCGATAGGCGTTCTGACATTTGCCTGGCCTCGGCTGACCGCTATGGGATTGCTTTACCTGATCGCGTTCTGGGCGATTGTGACCGGCGTGTTTGAGGTTATCACCGCCATCAGGCTGCGACACGAAATCAGGGGTGAATGGATGATGGCGCTGATCGGCGTTCTTTCAGTGGCTTTCGGATTTTTGCTGGTGGCGTTCCCGCTGGCTGGGGCGCTTTCGGTCATCTTGATAATCGGGTCGTTCGCTTTCGCCACAGGCGCGCTGATGATCGCGCTCGGGTTCAAACTGCGTTCGCTGCGGCATCCAGGCGGAGAGATCCCGCATGTGGGGCACGCCGCGCCGAGTCACTGAGGGGTAGTGGGCAGTGGGTATTGGGTAATGGGTAGTGTTGGTCTTTTCACTGCGCGGTATCCACTACCCACTGCCTACTAATTTCCGAGGAGGCAAATTATGGGAAAGGCAGTAGGCATTGATCTGGGAACGACCAATTCTGTGGTCGCGGTGATGGAAGGCGGCAAACCGACCGTCGTTATCAACAATGAAGGTAGCCGTCTGACTCCGTCTGTAGTGGCCTTCACTAAAACCGGCGAGCGCCTGGTGGGGCAGATAGCGCGCCGCCAGGCCGTGCTTAATCCTGAGAACACAATCTATTCCGCCAAACGCTTCATCGGGCGGCGATACGGCGAGGTTCAGAGTGAGATCAAGAACGTCCCGTACAAAGTCGTCGCCGGGCCGAACGACGCGGTGCGCTTCGAAATACAGGGCAAGCAGTACGCGCCCGAAGAGATTTCGGCGCAGATCTTGCGCAAACTGGCCGACGACGCCGCTAAGTACCTCGGCGAAAAAGTGACCGACGCGGTCATCACCGTGCCGGCCTATTTCAACGACGCGCAGCGCGCGGCCACCAAGGACGCGGGCAAGATAGCTGGCCTCAACGTGCTCCGCATCATCAACGAGCCGACAGCCGCAGCGCTCGCCTACGGGCTGGACAAGAAGGGCAGCGAAACGGTGATGGTCTTCGATCTTGGCGGCGGGACGTTCGACGTCTCTATCCTCGAAGTCGGCGATGGCGTCTTCGAGGTGAAGGCCACGGCCGGCGACACGCACCTGGGCGGCGACGACTTCGACAAACGCATCGTGGATTGGCTGGCCGAAGAGTTCAAACGCGACCAGGGAATCGATCTGCGCGCCGACCGACAGTCGCTGCAGCGCCTGACCGAAGCCGCTGAGAAGGCGAAGATAGAACTGTCGAGCGTTACCGAGGCTACTATCAGCCTGCCTTTCATCACGGCGGACGCGAGCGGTCCGAAGCACCTCGAAATGAAACTCTCGCGCGCGAAGTTCGATCAATTAACGGCCGACCTGGTCGAACGCTGCGTAGGCCCCGTCAAACAGGCTCTCCAAGACGCGAAACTTGCCGATCGCGATATCGACGAGGTCATACTGGTGGGCGGCGCGACGCGCATGCCGTCGGTTCAGGCGCTGGTGCGGAGTATGACCGCCGGCAAAGAGGCGAATCAATCGGTCAATCCGGACGAGGTCGTGGCGGTCGGCGCGGCGATTCAGGCGGGCGTTCTGGCGGGCGAGGTCAAAGACGTCGTGTTGCTCGACGTCACGCCGCTCAGCCTGGGCGTGGAGACGCTCGGCGGCGTGATGACCAAACTGATCGAGCGCAATACGACCATCCCCGCGCGCCGTTCCGAGGTCTTTTCGACGGCGGAAGACAGCCAGACCGCTGTCGACATCCACGTGTTGCAGGGCGAGCGCGAGCTGGCGCGCGACAACCGCACGCTGGGCCATTTCCGGCTTGAAGGCCTCGCGCCCGCGCCGCGCGGCCTGCCTCAGATAGAGGTCAGCTTCGACATCGACGCCAACGGAATTCTGACCGCGACCGCAGTAGACAAGGCGACGGGCAAGGAGCAAAGGATCACGATCACCGGCTCGACCCAGCTCCCGAAGGAAGAAGTCGAGCGTATGGTCGCCGACTCCCAGAGCCACGCCGACGAAGACCGCCGCCGTCGCGAAGAGATCGACGCGCGCAACCATGCCGACGCGATCGCTTATCAGGTCGAACGGCAGATCGGCGAGTTGGGCGACCGCGCCCCCGCTAATGAACGCGCGCGCGCCGAGGGCATGATCAATGAGGTTAGAGGGATGGTTAAAAGCCAATCCTCCGACATCTCGCGGCTTCGTCAATTGACGAGCGATTTACAGCAACTGGCCTCGGGCTTGACGTCCGCCGCTCAGACGCGCGCTGCGGCGGGCGGGGCGCAGGGGCCTGGAGGGCAGAAAACACAAGAGCGCGGCCCTGATGACGTAATCGACGCGGAGTTCAAACCGCGATCTTAAATTGGGCCATCGGCGCAATACCGCGCGCGGCGCTGTATTGACTTCAAGGCACAATCATTGCGAGGGCATAAAGCGCAGTTTGTAGTCCCGCCTTCAAGCGGAAGCGTTTGGTATTACTGAATGGATTTGCGGCTGACGCTTCCGCTT
>DATEMG010000390.1:0-6757 GCA_035275805.1 Blastocatellia bacterium | reverse complement strand
ACGCGCGCGGTACCGTACCAAGCATCGAGATTGCGCCTGTGAATAGAGGACGTGATGCCCAAACGGGAGTTCAATGAGGAACATAAACCGCTGGCATACTTCATCTCGTTTCGGTGTTATGGCACATGGTTACACGGCGATGTTCACGGCTCGGTTGATCGTTCGCACAACGCTTACGGCGCGCCGTTTCTGGCCCCGGATGAACAGCGAGAGTACGAAGAGTTTCGACGGCTAAGGAATGAGCCTGTTTCTCTTGATGAAAAGCGGCGTCCCGTTGTTGAAAATACCATCCGCGAAGTATGTGAGCATCGTAACTGGCTGTTACGAGCCATCAGCGTAAGAACAAATCATGTTCACACGGTAATCACTGCTGACCGCGATCCGGAGCCGGTGATGGACACTCTCAAAGCTTATGCAACCCGCCGAATGACTGAAGCCGGGCTTTGGCAGCATGGCCGAAAGCCATGGTCGCGCCACGGAAGCACGCGCTGGCTCTGGACGGCGCGCAGTGTCGAGTTGGCGATTGATTACGTACTGAATTGCCAGGGCAACGAGCTGCCGAACTTTGATGAATGGGATGCTGAGGATAATTGAAGCGCGATACAGTACCGCGCGCGTAAGCAAGCGGAGACTCGACTCGAAGAACAATGGTTGAGAGAAAAAGCCTCCGCTTGCTTACGCGCGGCGCAGCTTAATCCCCTAACACACGGAGAAAATCAATGCGCCAAGACTCACAGAGGAAAACTACCAGGGTGTTCAACGCGACAATCCTGCTCCTTATCCTGTTTACCTTCGCCACATTCGCGCAGGCTCCAGCGCCGGCGAGCGTCAAGACGGCGCTCGACAAATACGTCGAAGCCCCCGACCCGAGCTACAAGTACGAGCTGGTCAGCAAGACGCAGGGCGCGGGGTATACGACTTACATCCTGAAGATGACTTCACAGACGTGGCGTTCGACCGCCGAGGTCGATCGCAATGTCTGGTGGCATTGGATGATCATGGTCAAGCCTGATGAGGTGAAGAGCAGCAAGTCACTCCTTTATATCTCGGGCGGCAACAACAACAGCGCGGCGCCGAAAGACGCCGATCAGCAGATCGTCCGTATTGCGACGGCGACGAAATCGGTCGTGACCGAACTGCGGATGGTTCCCAACCAGCCGCTGACCTTCAGCGACGACAAGAAGCCGCGAGTGGAGGACGAGTTCATCGCCTATACCTGGGATAAATTTCTGAAGACCGGAGAGGAGTTATGGCCCGCGCGGCTGCCGATGACCAAGGCCGCGGTGCGCGCAATGGATACGGTGATTTCATTCTGCGGCAGCGAAGCCGGAGGCAACACGAAAATTGACGGCTTCGTCGTGGCCGGCGGCTCGAAGCGCGGCTGGACGACGTGGACCACGGCCGCGGTGGACAAGCGTGTGGTGGCGATCGTCCCTCTCGTCATCGACCTGCTCAACGTCGAGCCTTCGTTCCGCCACCACTTCGGTGTCTACGGCTATTACGCCCCGGCGGTCGGCGATTACGAAGAGATGGACATTATGAAGTGGCAGGGGACGCCGCAGTACCGCGCGCTGATGAAAATCGAGGAGCCTTACGAATACCGGCAACGTTTCACCATGCCGAAGTTCATCATCAACGCGACCGGCGACCAGTTCTTCGTGCCCGATTCGTGGCAGTTCTATTACAACGATCTGCCCGGCGTGAAATACCTGCGCTACGTGCCGAACGCCGAGCATTCGATGCGCGGTTCGGACGCGTGGATGACGCTGGTGGCCTGTTACAACGCCGTTCTGACCGGCGCCGAATTGCCGCAGTTCGACTGGAAGGTCGAGAAGGACGGGACGATCCGCGTGCAGACGAAGACCAAACCGTCCGAGGTTAAGCTGTGGCAGGCGACAAACCCCGGCGCGAGGGATTTCCGCCTGACCAGCATTGGGCCGAAGTGGAAAGGCTCGCCGCTGCAGGATCAGGGCGACGGCGTTTACGTCGCCAAGGTCGCGCAGCCGAAGCGCGGTTGGACAGCTTATATGGTTGAAATGACTTTCCCCAGCGGAATGCTCCTCGCGCCATTCAAATTTACCACCGGCGTCAAAGTGATTCCCGACGTAGAGCCGTTCGCGGACGAGGTTCCGACGAACGGAAAGTAATAATTCTCGATGCGTAAAAGAAACCACCGCAAAACGACGAGTTGCGGTCTGAGCGGGAGTGTCTCAGGCCGAACATTCAGATCAACCAGATTTACCTTGGAGGAAAAATGCCCATTGCTCAATCCTTACTCCCTGAGTTGGATCAGGAAATGGCAGGAACGCGTAAAACTCTTGAACGCATCCCGGAGGATAAATTCGATTGGAGCCCGCACCCGAAATCATTCACGATGATCGCGCTGGCCACGCACATCGCTAATATGGTCGGCTGGGGGGGAGACGTGATTAAAGAATCTTCTTTCGACGTGGCGCCGCCTGGCGCCGAGCCCTACAGGGAGGAGCCCGCGGGGTCCGTGGCCGCTTTGCTCGCGTTATTTGACGGGAATTACGCTAAATTCCGCGAAGCTCTTGCCGACGCAAGCGACGAATCTCTGATGAAGGATTGGTCGTTGCTGGCCGGCGGCAAAGTTATCTTCACGAAGCCGCGCATCGCCTGCTTGCGTGGGGATGTCCTCAATCACCTCGTCCATCACCGCGCGCAACTCGGCGTTTATCTGAGGATGAACGACGCGCCCGTGCCCGCGCTTTACGGCCCCTCTGCGGACGAAGACGGAATGTAACCGGACAGTCATAATGAAAAAGATCGCCTTTTACTCGATGCTTTTTTCAATAGTGGCGCTGGCGGCTTCGCCGCACAGCGCCACTCAAAATCGGCCGTACACGAAACTCCCCAACATCGTCTTCATCATGTCCGACGACCACGCCGCGCATGCCATCAGCGCATACGGCAGCCGGTTGAACAAGACGCCGAACATCGACAGGCTGGCGAAAGAAGGGATGAAATTCGAGAACTGCTTCGTCACCAATTCGATCTGTACGCCGAGCCGCGCGGCGATCCTCACGGGTAAGTATTCGCACCTCAACGGCGTGCCGGTCTTCAATCATATTGACGGCTCGCAGCCGATGCTTCAGAAGTATTTACAACAGGCCGGCTATCACACCGGGATGGTCGGCAAATGGCATCTCGGCGGCAATGATCCGAAGCGCCCCGACGAGGGCAAGCCCACAGGATTCGATTACTGGAACATACTGCCTGGACAGGGCGCATACTTCGATCCCGTGATGATCGAGATGGGCGAGCGAAAAAAGCTCACGGGCTACACGACCGACGTCATCACCGACATCGCAATCGATTTCCTGAAGAATCGCCCGCGCGAGAAGCCGTTCTTCCTGATGTATCATCACAAGGCCCCGCACCGTAACTGGCAGCCGGATGAAAAACACCGCAAGCAGTTCGAAAACTTCATCGCGCCCGAACCTGCGACCTTCAACGACGATTACAAAGGCAAGTCCGACGCGTCGCGCCAGGCCACAATGCATATCGATCAAGACCTGAACGACAACGATTTGAAGATGAAGCCGCCGGAAGGTTTGAGCGGGCAGGAGTTGAAGAAGTGGAAGTATCAGCGTTATATGCGCGATTACCTGGCATGCGTGCAGTCAGTTGACGACAACGTCGGGCGCTTCCTCGATTGGCTGGACAAGAACGGTCTGGCCGAAAACACTATTGTGATATACACGTCAGATCAGGGCTTCTTCCTCGGCGAGCACAACTTCTTCGACAAGCGGTTTATGTACGAAGAATCGCTGCGAATGCCGTTCCTGATGCGGTGGCCCGGGAAGATCCGGGCAGGCGGCGTCTCGAAGGGGATGATCCTCAATGTCGATTTCGCGCCGACGCTGCTCGACGCGGCGGGGGCGCCAACGCCTGCGGATATGCAGGGGCTCAGCTTCCTACCCTTGCTCGAAGGCCGGGCGCCGCGGCGTTGGCGCGCGGCGATGTATTACCGCTATTATCACCCGGGCCATCACAACGTCGCGGCCCATTACGGCGTTCGCACCGCCAACTACAAGCTGATCTACTTCAACAAACTCGATCAGTGGGAGCTGTACGACCTGCGCAAGGACCCGCGCGAGACGCGCAACGTTTATGGCGACCCGGCTTATGCGAAGATGGTCGAAGAATTGAAGAAAGAGCTTTACCGGTTGAAGAAAGAGTTGAAAGACGACGATCAGTTCGCGAACGAATTGCCGAAAGACGACGTCGGGTAAAGCGTTCTTAGTCCCGCCATCAGGCCGCAAGCGCCAAGGGAAATGCGGCATGACGGTAATCCGGAGGTTATACAGAAAGACGATTTCCGCATGGTTTACATGGAGAATAAGTCACTGATCAACTCGGCCGACAATCGCGGTGATAAAGGGGGAATTTATCGAGTCAGAAGATTTCCCAACCAGCGATGATCCGCTCCAGTTTCAAGTGAGCTTCATCAACGAGTATTTCCTGCGCGCGCGGGCGACGCCGGAACAGATGGATTTACTGTGGACGCTCGGCTGGCGCCATTTCGGAAATTACTTCTTCCGCTATTCGGCCTTGCATCACTGGGGCGGCTTCCGCAGGGTCATGCCGCTGCGCGTCGATCTATCGAAATTCGCGCCTTCGCGCAGCCAGAGGCGCGTCGAGGGCAGGAATCGGGACCTCCGCGTCGTCATCCGCGACACTTTCATAGACGAGATCAAGGAAGGGCTGTTCTATCGCCATCGCGAGCGGTTCAAGGAGAACATTCCCGACTCTATCTACAAATTCCTTTCCGAAGAGCCGGCGGTCGCGCCTTGCCGCAACCGGGAAATTTGCATCTATGACGGCGACAGGCTCCTCGCCGCCAGCTTTCTGGACATCGGCCGTCAATCCACTTCGGCGGTCTACGCTATGTTCGAGCCTTCGGAATCTAAACGCAGCCTGGGCGTCTTCACAATGCTTGAGGCGATTCGGCACTCGCGCGAACTCGGCTGCAAGTATTACTATCAAGGCTACGCTTACCGCGAGCCGTCCTTTTACGATTACAAGAAGAACTTCGCCGGGACGGAGTATTACGATTGGAGAGAAGGCTGGAAACCGTTTACGAAAGAAGATGGAGTGACTGAGAGACAGAGAGATGGAGAGACAGAGGGATAAGCAGTCAGGCGGAAACGTTTGAAATACTTTCATTGTTCATTGTTCATCGTTGATTGTTCATTTGTCATAGCCGGAGCAGCGCCATTCCACAATGACAAATGAACAATCAACGATGAACAATGAACAATGTCCTGCTCCCACGAATGAAAGGCAAAACACGATGAATAAGGTTAGATGGGGTATTCTGAGCACGTCCAATTTCGCGCAGGCCAAGGTAATCCCGGCGCTCGGGAAATGCGAGCGCGTCGAGGTCGCGGCCGTCGCGTCGCGCGATCAGGCCAGGGCCTACGAGGTCGCCGGCAGGTTTGGCATTCCAAAGGCATACGGATCGTATGAAGAGCTGCTGGCCGACCCCGAAATCGACGTGGTTTACAACCCGGCGCCGAACCATTTGCATGTACCCTGGTCGATCAAGGCGCTTGAAGCCGGAAAACACGTGTTGTGCGAGAAGCCGATCGGACTCAGCGCGGCTGAAGCCCGACAATTGCTCGACGCGTCGAAGAAGTATTCGAAGGTCAAGGTGATGGAAGCCTTTATGTACCGCCACCACCCGCAATGGGGACGCGCGAAGCGCATTGTCGTAGAGGGCGGGATCGGCGCCTTGCGAACGATCAATTCGTTCTTCTCTTATTTCAACGACGACCCGGACAACATTCGCAACAAGCCGGAGATCGGCGGCGGCGCGTTGATGGACATCGGCTGTTATAATATCTCGCTGTCTCGCTTCATCTTCGGCGAAGAGCCGCGGCGCGTACTGGGCGTTCTCGATTACGACCCGAATTTCAAGACCGATCGCGTAGCGTCGGGCGTCCTGGATTTCGGAAGCGGGACGGCGACCTTCACCTGCTCGACGCAACTCGCGCCGCACCAGCGCGTCAGCATTTTCGGCGACTCGGGGCGCGTCGAGATTGAAATCCCATTCAACGCCCCGCCCGACCGCGCTTGCAGGATGTGGCATGAAACTTCGGCTGGCGTTGAAGAGATAACTTTCGACGTTTGCGATCAGTACACGATCCAGGCCGACCTGTTTTCGCTGGCCGTCATCAACGATACGCCGGTCCCTACGCCGCTCGAAGACGCCGTGGCCAATATGAAAGTGATCGAGGCCGTGGTCGAAAGCGGCAGAAGCGGGAAATGGGTCGAGATCGTCAGTTGAGGGAACCGGACATGAAGAGTTTTTTGAACCAGGCCGACAAGAAGAAAATCCTCGAACGTTTGAGCGATCTTCGGCCTGACAGCCCGCGGCGGTGGGGCAGGATGACGCCGCATCAGATGATCTGCCATCTTGGCGACTCCTTTAAATTCACGTTTGGCGAGAAAGAGATTTCGTCGGTCAGCAATCCCATCACTCGCACGGTAGTCAAATGGATCGCGCTTTACGCGCCGACGCCGTGGCCGCGAGGAGTCAAAACGAGGCCGGAAGTGGATCAGGAGATAGGCGGAACGTCGCCCGATGATTTCGAGCGCGACCGGCGACGGCTCGCGGCGCTGATTGAACGTTTCACCGCGGCGGCGAAAGACGCCGAGTTCCGTCCACACCCGTTCTTCGGCGACATGTCCGAGGCCCAATGGATGCGCTGGGGCTATTTGCATTGCGACC
>DATEMG010000389.1:0-10511 GCA_035275805.1 Blastocatellia bacterium | reverse complement strand
CGATTGCGGTGAGGCGGTACGAGTATTGTACTACAGAAACTAACAACGTGGAATTTCAAGAGGGGATTGGCTCGAAGACTCGCCAATGCGAAATTCCCCTGTCGGCTATAAGCCGACAGTCCCCTTTCGCGAAACTTATGGAAATCTCGCCTCTGTGCACTCATGTACCGACACGTTCGGTTGCAAGACGCTAAGCTCACCCGTCGTTGAACATTCTCCATCGTAGTCATAGACGGCTTGCCGTCAGCGCGCAGCGACCACCATCACGGGAGCAAGTTATGCCATTCAAGGTCCAGGTCGGTCCGCACCAGATCTCCATCCACCAGGGCCAGACAGTGCTGGTCAGCGAACCAGACGGACAGATCCAGTGGCCAAGCGAGAAGGGTCTTTATTTTCTTGACACACGCGTTGTCAGCAGTTGGGCCATCTACGCTAATGGCGAAACCTGGGACCTGCTTAATGGGGGCGCCGTCACCCACTATGCGTCACGCATTTATCTTACCAATCGAAGGATTCCCACCATGGACGGCGTCATCCCGCAGCGCACACTCGGCCTTGTTCTTAGCCGATTGATCAACGGCGGCATGCACGAGGATATCGACATTACTAACAACGGCATGAAGCGGGTACGCTTTCAGCTTGAGATCGCGCCGCGTTGCGATTTCGCAGATATCTTCGAGGTGAAATCCGGCGCCATCATGCGCCGCGGTCGGATTACTACGAAATGGTCGCAGACGAAGCAACAACTTCGGACGATCTATCGTAACGGCGATTTCGTCCGCGCGGTAACGGTTGCTCCCAGGAATCAGCAGTCAGAAGCGGTGTATGCCAATGGCCGGCTCAGCTTCGAAATTGACATCGATCCTGGCGCCTCCTGGCATTGCTGCTTGTTCTACACGCTGGCGGACGGCGAGCGAACTTTCGCGCCCCCGGATGACTGCGTCGACCAACACCACAAATCGCGCCACGCGGAAACGCTCTCGGACTGGCTGCAGTCTGTACTGAAGATCCGCACCAGCAACGAGGAGTTCTACCGTCTTTATCGTCAAGCGCTTGAAGACATGGCTGCGCTCCGGTTGCCGATCGCCGGCACGGATCACATGGTCTTCCTACCCGCCGCGGGCTTGCCATGGTTTGTGGCCCCGTTCGGCCGGGATAGTCTGATCGTTTCGCTACAGAACCTGCTGATCTATCCCGACTTCGCCCGCGGCGCGCTCGACATCCTGGGTTCACTCCAGGCGAAGGATGAGGACGACTACCGTGATGCGGAGCCTGGCAAGATCTTGCACGAAATCCGCTACGGCGAACTCGCTCATTTCAAGTTGATCCCGCACACGCCCTACTATGGCACAGCCGACGCCACGCCGCTCTATCTGATCACCCTCCATGCCGCCTGGCGGGCGACTGGCGACAAGGCGCTGTTGGAACGGCATCTCGAGACCGCAGAAGGGTGCCTGTCCTGGATCGACAATTACGGCGACCGCGACGGCGATGGATTCCAGGAGTACCAGACCCGCTCTCCGGTCGGCTATGAAAATATGGGCTGGAAGGATTCCGGAGACTGCGTGGTCTATCCAGACGGGTCGCTGGTAAGGGGCCCGAAAGCGCTCTGCGAATTGCAGGGCTATGTCTATGACGCCTGGCTACGCATGTCCGAAGTATACGATGAACTCGGCGAGCCCGGCCGCGCCGCCGAGGTGCGGGCGAAGGCGGCGGCGCTGTTCAAACGGTTCAATGAGGCCTTCTGGGATGAAGAGTTGGGCTTTTACGCCTTTGCGTTGGACGGCGAGAAAAAGAAGGTGCTGACGGTCGCCTCCAACGCGGGGCACTGCCTGTGGTCTGGCATCGTGCCGCCGGAGCGTGCCGGCAAGGTTGTGAAGCGTCTGATGGCGCCTGATATGTGGAGTGGATGGGGCATCCGCACGCTCTCCGCTCTAAGTCCGGCGTTCAATCCATACAATTACCAGACCGGATCAGTCTGGCCGCACGATAATGCCATCATTGCGCTGGGGTTCAAACGCTACGGTTTCGGCGCCGAGGCGGCAAGGATCGCGCGCGATATCAGTGACGCTGCAAGCCACTTCTTATTGAACCAACTGCCCGAACTCTATACAACCATCGAGCGCGATGAAACAAGCTTCCCGGTCCAATATCTTGGCGCCAACATACCGCAAGCCTGGGCGGCAGGCTCGGTCTTCCTATTGATGCAGGCAATTGTTGGGTTCAGGCCGGACGCGCCGCGCGGAAAGCTGTACGTCGATCCATCGCTGCCGGAGTGGCTGCCCGACCTGACTGTGCTTGACCTTCGTGTCGGCAAACACCGATTCGACATCCAATTCAGGCGCGACGGCGGGGAGACGCAATTTGAGGTGTTACAGGGTGATCCAAAGGCGGTCGAGCGCGGCAGCTTCGGCGCCCAATTCGAGCAAGCCGGATCTGTGTCGTAAAGATCAATTTACTTTAGCGTCGCAAACGGTTTAGGCGCTCAATCTCCACCCCTCTGGGGTTTCGATTGAGAACTGCCGTCGCGTTCCTGCTTCTTAGAGCGCCGCCGCTCTCCACAGGCGTCAGGTTCAAGTCGCGGCGCCTCCGGTCAAAGCGGAAAACTGCGGGTTCAACAGCGCCTTTTTGGCAATGGCGACTGGAATCAGCGCCCCGACGAGCCTGCCGCTGCCATCCGCTTTCACGACCGGCAACAAATCAATGTGTTCGAGAAGAAGCGCGAGAATCCCTCCCGTCAGAGGCTGATTTTCAGAGACGGCGGGAGGCTTCTCCCGCATGAATTCGCTCACCTTGGTATCAGCCGGCGAGAACTTACGGAACGCCTCATATAACTCTTCTCTGCCGCAGTAGCCCTGCAAGACGCCTTTCCGATCAGTAACCGGAAAGCCGACCTTGCCGCCGTCGAAGCGATCTATCGCTTCCATAAGAGAAGTGTCAGTGAACAAGGCGTCGGCGGAGGTCGTCATCAAATCGGCGACTTTGACCGATGTGAGACGGGGATTGTCTTTCACCTTTATAGAACAGCGAGCTCTTTCGGAACAACACGAACCGCTTCAATACCCGCTCCGCCGCGTTATTATCGATCGGGGTTCCCGGCGCGCTTAAAAATCGGGTCAGTTTTTCAAAATGATTCAGCAGGTACTGAAACGCTTTTCCCAGGCTGCTATTGGGCTCGACCCTCCTGTCCCGAAACTCCCCCTCAATCCACTCACGCAACTCCTCCATCACCGGGCCACTATGTTTCTGGTGATACTCGAGCCGCTCCTGATCGCTCAGCCCCTTCGTCTGATCGTCGTACCAGTAGACTTTCCGAATCGCCTCCATTACCTGCCTGCACTCGATGTGGAAGATCTCTTCGAGTTCCTTGAACTTCCCTCGACCATGCGCCAGACAGTTGGCGTCGATCGTTTGAGCCCTCTTCTTCCCGTTGACCGCCGCCGCGTCAGACATCTTAATCGGCATCGGCAACGATGGACTTCGCCTCTCCAGCACATTATCCAGATTCTCGCCCGCATGCCGGCGGCTGCTGAAATAGAGTGCGATCTTTCGGCTCGCCATGTCCTTGACTACGATTCCGCTCGTATGCGTCGCCCGACGCTCTTTCTCACTCCGATGTTTATCTTCCCGGTAACAGGACAGAATCCTCACTCGCGTGTCGTCGATGTGAAAGAGCTTTCCGTCCGCAGACAACTCAACCAGATGTCTGTAGACGGGGAAAACCGCGTTCGCCACCTCCTCGCATCGTTCAAACTGGACTGACTCCGGAAGAGGCACGCCGTAACTCTCCTGCATCCTTGCTTGTCGGTAAAAAGGTATTCCGCCCGAATATTTGTTGAGCGCGATTGCTACGTCCGCCGTCTCGTCGAACTTCTCATCCTCTTTGACGCCTTCCGGAAGATCGGCGGCAAACCGTTTGAAACAATCCGAACAGCGCAACACCGGCCGCTCGTATTTCGTCGCGCTGATCAAAGGCTGACCCATCAAATAGATCTTCACATTCGGCTGCTCAAGCTGATGTAGATTTCCTTCGCAATCAGACTCCGGGCAGGGATCGCCCGGCGCCATCTCCAGATGATTCAACCTCACGAGCCTTGCTCCCGGATAATCTGAGGCTGCCTTTCGACCGTGTCCTGGCCTTTTTGGTCTCGTTACCTCTTGAGGAGATGAATCGCTCTCGCATGTTGAATTCGAGGCCGTCTCTTTCGGCGAATCGGCCTGAGAATTCTCCTCAGCCCCGGACCGGCTCTCCTCGGCTCTGTTTTTGGCTTCGTCCTTGCCCTGCTTTTTCATCTTCATTCCAAACAGGAGCTCTTTCATTCGCTGAATCGATGTGTGTTTCCGCTGAAGGAGAGAGACGATCGTGAGCAGAAAGTTCAGCAGTTTCTCGATCAATAGCGCGTCGCCTTGATCGAGTTCGCCCTGTTTGACGCGATTGATAAGCTGCTTGATCTCGGTCGTATCAGTGGTGGGGATGTCATCATTGTTTTTCATAGGCGCCGATCTCGCCGATCCTATGCCAGGCAAAAACGAACGCCAAGGCCGGAGCTCAAATATTTTCTTTTTTCACGAGGGCTCACTGCAGGGATGCGTGGGACCCTTAGCCGGCCGTTCGCCCCTCGCATTTGTTTTGATTTTCATGTTTTACGTTGTGAGCCAAAACCACCGGTTTTTCCGTTTGAGTAAGTGAGGCCAATTTCGGCGCTGCACTTTCGGAGAAGGGAAGATGTAATCATCGTCTCCGGCGCGAGACTCCAGGCTCTCGCACGCCAACCATAGCCTGATACATAAATCCCCCTATTGCGCATTGAGTACTAAAACATCAGGAGGCCACTGTCGATGAACAAGATGAATGCCTCAATCCGTTTCAGGTTCGGCGACTGCGCGGCCTGCCTCTGCCGCCTGCTCGCCTGCCTTTTGTTCACCGGCGCCGCCTTCGCTCAATACCGCTTCGACCACTGGACGGCGGATAATGGGCTGCCGCAGAACTCAATCCACGCCATCCGCCAGGCCCGCGACGGCTATCTCTGGCTGGCTACTTCGGATGGCCTGGTCCGCTTTGACGGCGTGCGCTTCACGGTCTTCAACAAGAGCAATTCTCCAGGCCTCGCCAGCAATCGTCTCACCTGTCTTTATGAAGATCGTGAGGGCGATTTGTGGATGGGCACGGATGGCGCCGGCGTGACGCGGCTGCGCCGGGGCGTCTTCACCACTTACACGACCGAGCGCGGGTTGCCCCACAACCTCATCAGAGGAGTCACCGGCGACGAGGCCGGCAATCTGTGGGTCTTGTCGGCCAACCGAATAATGCGATGGGAGGAAGCGACCGGAAGGTTCCTGCCCACCGATCTGAATCAAGCAAAATTCACCTTCGGGGCCGAGGCGTTCGGCAGCCTAGGTGGTTTCTGGGATGTGGACCGGACGAGCCTATACCGCTTTGCCCGCGGGCGGCCGACGAGTTGGACGCGCAAGGACGGTCTGCCGAGCCTGAACATTCATGCCGTCGCTGAGGACCGCCACGGCGACGTCTGGGCGGCGACAAGCGACGCGGGACTGGTCCGAATCAAAGACGGCAAAGTGGCGCGGGTCTATGGCGCGAGCGATGGTTTGCCGAGCAATCTGATGTGGTTCATCTCCGGCGCGGAGATGAGGCTCGCCTGCGCGGATCGGAACAGAAATCTTCACATCATCAGCCTCGATCCCTGGGCAAAACGCGCAGTTCTACACCCGCCGCCCGGCCTGCTCGAACGGCTGGAGATCGGCCAGCTCTATATCGACATCACCGCGCTCTGCGAAGACCGCGAAGGCAACCTCTGGATCGGGACTCAGCGAAGAGGGTTGTATCGCGCGCGCAAGCAGGTCATCACATCCTACTCGAAGCGGCAGGGCCTGGTGGACAACAACGCTTATCCGATTTACGAGGATCGCGCGGGCGCAATCTGGATCGGGGCTTGGTACACGGGCTTGAGCCGATTCAAAGACGGAGCATTCACCAACTACACGAAGCGGGACGGGCTGCCGTCGGGTCTGGTCACAGCAATCGGCGAAGATCAAGCGGGGCGGTTGTGGGTGGCCGCTTACGGCGACGTCAACAGAGGCGGCCTGCGAGTCTTCGAGCGGGGACGCTTCACAGTCCCGGGCAAGCTCGCCTCGATCGGAGGCCAGGTCTTGGCGATCTTTCAGGATCGCACGGGCGCGCTTTGGTTCGGCGCCGACCGCGGGTTAATTCGATATCAAGATGGAGCGGGCGCCACCTGGACGACCAAAGACGGTCTGGCGGGCGACGAGGTGAAGGTCATCATTGAGGGCGCGGCGGGCGACCTCTGGGTCGGGTGTTACGGCGGCCTCTCCCGTTTTAAAGACGGAAAACTCACCTCCTGGACCGAACGCGACGGTCTGGCGAGCAACACCGTCCGCGCGCTGTACGAAGACCGCGACGGGAGTTTGTGGATCGGCTCTTACGACGGCGGGTTGAGTCGTTTTAAGGACGGCCGCTTCACGCGCTACACGATGAAGGAAGGCTTGTTCAACGACGGCGTCTTTCAGATTCTAGAAGACGCCAGAGGAAACTTCTGGATGAGCTGCAATCGCGGCGTTTACCGTGTGAACAAACACGAGTTGGACGAGTTCGCCGCCGGCCGCCTCGCCTCCATCACCTCCATCGCCTACGGCCGGAGCGACGGCATCCTCAATCCCGAGTGCAATGGCGGGGGCTGGCCCGCCGGAGCCAAGACGCGCGACGGCAAGCTCTGGTTCCCGACGCAAGATGGCGTGGCGGTGATCGATCCCGAAGTGATTCCCTTCAACGCGCAGCCGCCGCCAGTGATTATCGAATCTTTTATGCTGGACCGCGCACCGGTCGCGCCCCTCAGCTTCGATCGCCCCGTGCGGATTGCGCCTGGATGGGAGAACTTCGAGATCGAGTACACGGCATTGAGCTTCGTCAACTCGGAGCGCCTGAGGTTCAAGTACAAACTGGAAGGGTTGGATCAGGATTGGACTGAGGCAGGGACGCGCCGCACGGCGTATTATTCATATGTTCCGCCGGGCCAGTACGTCTTCCGCGTGATCGCGGCCAACAGTGACGGAGTGTGGAATACGGAAGGTCAAAGCCTGCGCATCATCGTGGCTCCGCCGTTTTATCGGACTTGGTGGTTCACCACGCTCGTGGCGGCCGGCGCGTCGGGACTGCTGGGGTTCGCCTGGCGCTACCGCGTCGCGCAGTTCAAACGAGCGCAGGCCGCACAGCAGGCGTTTGCGCGCCAGTTGATCGAATCGCAGGAATCGGAACGCAAACGCATCGCCGCCGAATTACATGACAGTTTGGGACAGAACCTGCTGATCATCAGGAATCGCGCGCTGCTCCAGGCGACGACCCTTTCGGACGGGTCGTCCCGATCACAATTCGATACGTTCGGCGCCGCGATCTCGCAAACGCTCGAAGAGGTGCGGGCGATCTCTCACGACCTGCGCCCGCCTCATCTGGATCAACTCGGTCTGCGCACGGCGCTCGTCGCAATGATTGAAAGAGTCGCCGCCAGTTCGACGATCCGGATCATGCATGAGCTTGGCGAACTCAACGGCGTCTTGCAGGACGGTGACGAGATCACCCTCTACCGTATTGTCCAGGAGTCGCTCAACAACATTCTCAAACATTCCGGCGCGACCAAAGCGAGGGTCAATATTGCCATACGCGGGGGCTTGTTGACGCTGACGATCCACGACAACGGGCGCGGCTTCACGACTTACGGAGACCCGCGCAACAGCGCCGGGGTGGGTTTGCAAGGCATCGCCGAGCGCGTGCGCATTTTGGGCGGCGCGCATGAGATTCATTCCGCTCTCGGCCGGGGCACGACCGTAACGGTGAGGATCGAGTTAAGGGACAGGAAAAATGAGAACCCCCATTCGCATTCTGATCGCCGATGATCACCCGGTCTTCCGCCAGGGATTGCGCCAGATCGTCGAGACCGACCCGCAATTGAAAGTCGGCGCCGAAGCCGCCGACGGCGAACAGGCGCTCGCCCGTTTGCAGGACACGCCCATAGACGTCGCGATGCTCGATCTGACCATGCCGCTCAGGGACGGATTCGCCGTCGCGCGCGCGGCCAAAGAACTCCGCATCGCCACGCCGATCATTTTCCTGACCATGCACAAGGACGAACACTACCTATACGCCGCGCTCGACCTGGATGTCCAAGGCTACATCCTCAAAGACAGCGCCGTCGTCGAGATCACCAACTGCGTCAAATCGGTCGTCGCCGGACAGGTTTACATCAGCCCGGGGCTCTCTTCACTTCTCGTCGGGCGCCGCGCTCGCGTCGCCGCGCTCGCCGCGGAAAAACCCGCGCTGGAACAACTCACGCCCACCGAGCGCCGCGTTATAGAGATGATCGCCGAGGGCCTTACCAGCCGCGCAATCGCGGCCTCCATGGGCATCGGCGTCCGCACCGTCGAACATCATCGCAACAACATCGCCGCCAAACTCGACCTGCGCGGCAGCCACGCCCTAGTCAAGTTCGCCATCCGGCATCAAGCGGAGCTTTGATTGCGGATTGCGGGTTGCGGATTTTGTGAGTTTTCAACATCCGCATCCGCCCATCAGCGATTGCATTCAACGCGGTATTCAGCAATCCGCAATCCCTCCGTCCGTAGAACTACCTAGAAGAATTCGCAGAACCACGGACGGATTTTTCGCAGACCCCTCCATTCACGCCGCCCGTCAAATCGCGCATATTCGCCTCGTCGCGGAGAGGCCCCGAGGCGCTACGAATATGAAGATTCGGACTTAGATCCCGAGGCTATCCACTAAATTCAACATCTACGTAAAGGAGTTACTATCATGAAAGCACCGAAACCAGACGTTAACGCTGAAGTACCGAAACTAGGCGTTTACACGGCAACCGACGAAAATGGCGTTGTGCAATACAAAATCACCATAAAATGCGCCAATCCGGAGATCGGCGATATACGCGGGGAGTATTGGACCAAAGGCAGTCTCATGGGCGAGTGGAGTAGTCCCTTAGGCGACTATCCTGATGGTGGTAGTCATATATCAGCAGAAAGGTCCAGCTCTTATTCTTGGATAGCTCGTGTCGAAGGCGGGACGAGAATAAATTATGCTCCCTTCTTGATTAGAATTATAGGAACTGCGAGCAAATCAGAAGGCAAGGAAGACAAGAAGGAATACAAGAAGTGCCAGCATTCATGGACAGGCATTTATCGTTCAGACGATTCTATCAAAATGTCTGGAACGCAATGCTATGTCGTATTCGACAACAGTGGAAATCCTACTGAACAGGATGCGAATAATCTCCCCGAGGTAATATTCAAATTGTCGGCATAAGCTGACTGCAGGGCGCGGCGAGGGCCAGTTTTCGCATGCCCTCGCTGCATCTTCCGTCCGTGGAAATCGGCGGTCAACGCCGCAATCCGCAATCCATCCGGCCGTAGAATTACCTGGAAGAATTCGTAGAACTACAGATAGATTTTTCGGAGATCCCTTCATTCAAGCCGCCCGTCAAATCGCGCATATTCACCACGTCGCCCGGCGCGCCGAGACGCTACGAATATGAAGATACTGATCGTTGAAGACAACCAGCAGATGCGCCAGATGATCCGCTCGTTCGTGGAGGACTTGGCCGAAGAGATCGTCGAATGCGGCGACGGCGAAGAGGCCGTCGCGGTTTACGCGGCGCATCAGTTCGGCGGGGACGACCGGGTGCTGATGGATTTGCGGATGCCGCGTCTCGGCGGGTTAGAAGCGACCTGGCGCCTGCGCGCCAGCTTTCCCGAAGCGCAGATCATCATCGTCACGCAGTATGACGATCCGCACTGGCGGGCGGCGGCGCGGCAGGCGGGCGCCTGCGACTACGTGCTCAAGGGGAACCTGCTCGACCTGCGGCTGTTGCTGTGAGCCGGCGGCGGGTAAATCTCCTTTGAGCTTGGTCGTTGAGCGGCCAAAGAAATGCCCCCGCGAGTGAAGCATAGTGAAAAACACATCATTGCAGTATTCCGATATTAAGAAGGGAGACAACAACTCATGAACACCTTTTTCTTTCCTCCATCGAGGACACCATCTAATGGCTTGCGGCGCCGGAGCAAGCCGATCCCCGCAACGCATAGCGCGCCGCCCGCAAGCGAGAACTCGCGGAGCGCGCTCCGCAGCAGGTTGCGACCGAAGCGGCAGAGCCGAGCGACCTTGCGAGTCAATATCTTCACGAAGCCGAGGGGAACTTGATTTGGCCGCTGACGTGACCCGCCAACGCCTACAACAACGACTATCTGGTCGTGACATTCCACCCCAACGCCGCTTTCAAGGCGCTCGATGTCGTCGCCCTCTCATCGAAAGAAGACCGATAAAAATCCAGACTGCTCGATACTGTTGGCGAATTCACTAATTCCTGAGCGCCGGAGGCGCGGAATGTTTATAGAAGCCGTTGCGCAATATCTCACCAAGCTCCGTAGGAGCGACATGTGACACATGTCGCTCCTACGGAGCTTGGGCGCGCCGC
>DATEMG010000388.1:0-4069 GCA_035275805.1 Blastocatellia bacterium | reverse complement strand
GGAAACCTCGACTCGTGCATCGTGCTGCGGACGATGTACTCGCGGGGAAGCAAGGCATACGTGCAGGCCGGCGGCGGCATCGTCGCGGACTCCACGCCCGAGGCCGAGTTCATGGAGACCGTCAATAAATCGCGCGCCTTGATTCGCGCCATCGAAATCGCGGAGAAAGAATTATGATTGACAGACAGAGAGACAGAGCGACTGGGCGACCGGGCGACTGGGCGACTGGGCGACAGAGAGACGGAGAAACGAAGAGACGGAGAGACGGAGGGATTGAGAGAAGTGGAGCAAATTCTTGCGCCCCGTCGCCCCGTCGCCCCGTCGCCCCGTCCCTGTGTCTCTCCGTCGCTCTGTCAATCTGTCTAGTTCTATTGGCAAACGCGATTGGCCTCGCTCAACCGCCGCGCAAGAAGAACGCGCCTTTGCCCGGCGCCGAGCCGCCGCCGGTCTCGCTCGAAGAGGCCGCGAGCCTCGAAGCCGTGATCACTACCGACCTGGGCGTGATCCGCTTCGAGTTCTTTCCTGATAAGGCCACCAAGCACGTCCAGGCGTTCGTCAAGAACGCCCGCGCAGGCTTCTATGACGGCTCAGCCTTTCACCGAGCGGTTCATCTGGGCGTTATTCAAGGCGGCGACCCGCTGCTGAAAGACCCGAAGACGCCGCGCGCCCGCTGGGGCAGCGGCGCGTTGAATCAACTGCCCGATGAGTTCAGCGACGTCAAACACGTCACTGGGACGGTCTCCGCCGTCCGCATACCGGGCAAGCCCAACAGCGGCGGCGCTCAATTCTTCATCTGCGCTTCGGCCCAGCCCCAACTCGACGGACAGTTCTCAGCCTTCGGCCAGGTCACCGAAGGCATCGAAGTCGTCGATAAAATTTCGACGACCGAGGCCGACGCCGAACAGAAGCTCAACGCGCCGGTCAAAATCGTCAGCGTCAAGATCGTTCCTAAGCGCGAAGAGCCTTTCAAAAACGCCGGCATCGATGAGATGCGCAGAGAAGTCGTCCTGCATACCAGTTTGGGCGACATGGTCGTCGCGCTCGAACCCGATCTGGCGCCGGAGCACGTCCGCAACTTTCTGAAGCTCACGCAGACGGGCTGGTACGACCACACCGTCTTTCACCGCATCGTGCCCGGCTTCGTCGCGCAGGGGGGGCTCGGCCAGGCGCGCGCGGGCAATCAGACGCATTACGCCGATAAATGGATTCGTCCGCTCAAAGGCGAATTCAGCGCCACGCGCAAACACATCCGCGGCGTACTCTCGATGGCGCGGTCCGACGACCCCAACTCCGCGTTGACCTCATTTTTCATCGTGCTTGCGCCCGCGCCCAATCTGGACGGAAAATATTCGATCTTCGGCAAAGTCGTTGACGGTTTCGACACGCTGGACAAAATGGAGAAAGTCCAGCGCGGCGCGGACGGGCAGACGCCAATGGAAAAGATCGAATTGATAGAGGCTGTTATCAAGCCGTAAAGGTTGATTTGAATGAAATCCAAGCCAGCGCTCTTGACCTGTCTCATTTTGATCTGTTTCTCAAGCGCCTTCGCGCAGGAGACTGAAGGCGAGTCTAAACTGCGAATCTCGACTCCCGAAGAGATTCGATCTGAGTTCGACTCGGTTCCGTGCAAAAACGGCGACCGACTGAAGGCGGTCAAAGCGTTATTTGAAAAGATGGGCGCGAAGACAGAAGAGATCGCGGTCGAAAAGGCCAGAGGTGTCGAGAACGTCGTGATCCGCAAAGCCGCCGCTAACGACTCGCCGGAAAAGATCGTAATCGGCGCGCATTACGATAAGGTTTCTGCCGGGTGCGGCGCGATTGACAACTGGACGGGCGTCGTCGTGTTGGCCCACATCTACCGCGCGGTGAAAGATCTGCCGCTCAAAAAAAATATCGTATTCGCGGCCTTCGGCGAAGAGGAGAAGGGGTTGGTCGGCTCGTCGGGAATGGCCGGAGCGATCAAGAAAGAGCAGGTCGCGGAATACTGTGCGATGATTAATATTGACAGCCTCGGGCTCGGCGTCCCGCAGACACTCGACAACGTTTCGAGCAGGAAGTTGATCGATTTCACCGGCGCTCTGGCCAAGGAGATGAAGATCACTTTTGCCCACACGCGGGTTGACGGCGCCAGCTCCGACTCGGCCTCGTTCATCAGCAAAAAGGTTCCGGCGGTGACGATCCACTCGCTCAACGACGACTGGCGGAAAATATTGCACACCGGCAATGACCAGTCGTCGAAGATCAATCACGAAAGCGTCTTTGCGGGCTACCGTGTGGCTCTGGCCTTGCTGGTTCGCGTCGGCGAGGCTGGTTGCCAGGAATTCAGAGAAGAGAAAGAGAAGAAATGATCCTGGTTATAGATAACTACGATTCATTCACCTATAACCTCGTCCAGTACCTGGGCGAGTTGGGCGCCGACCTTCCGGTCGCGCGGGAGATCGAGGTCGCCCGCAACGACCGGATTACGATCGAGGAAATCGAAGGACTCGCGCCCGAACGCATCGTGCTTTCGCCCGGCCCCTGCACGCCGGACGAGGCTGGGATCACGCTCGACGTGATCCGTCATTTCGCCGGAAAAGTCCCGCTGCTCGGCGTCTGTCTGGGTCATCAGGCGATGGGCCAGGCGTTCGGCGGGAGCGTCGTGCGGGCGCCCTACCTGATGCACGGCAAGACCAGTCAGATACTCCACGACGGGCGCACGGTCTTTGAAGGCGTCGAGAACCCGTTCACCGCCACCCGCTATCACTCGCTGATCGTCGACCGCGCCAGCGTCCCCTCGGCGTTGGAGGTCTCCGCCACGACCTCCGACGGCCTGGTGATGGGGCTGCGACATCGCGAATTTATCTGCGAGGGCGTGCAGTTTCACCCTGAATCGATAATGACCGCTTCCGGCAAGCGATTGCTCGCGAATTATCTGAAATTGTAGATCTCATGAGACGAGGGGGCGCTCTAATGGGAGGCGTATGCTGTCAGAACTGCTCAACAAACTGATCGCGCGGCAAGACCTGGCTCAAGCGGAAGCCGCCACCCTGCTCGAAGCGATTCTGGCGGATGACGCGACCGATTCGCGTATAGCCGCCGCTTTGATCGCGCTGGCGAGCAAGGGCGAGACCGAGGAGGAGTTGGCCGGATTCGCCCAGACGATGCGCGCGCGCTGCTCCAGGATCGCGTCGAAGCATTCGCGCTACATCGACACCTGCGGCACGGGCGGCAGCCGCGCGAAGACCTTCAACGTCTCGACCGCCGCCGCCTTCGTGGTTGCGGCCGCGGGCGTGCCGGTTGCCAAACACGGCAACGTCGGTGTGACGACCAGGGCCGGGAGCGCCGACGTGCTCGGCGCGCTCGGCGTCAAGGTCGACCTGTCGCCGGAGCGAGTCAACGAAATCTTCGACGAGATCGGCGTCTGCTTCATGTTCGCGCCGCTGCACCACGCCGCGACGAAGCGCGTGGCGATGGTTCGCCGCGACCTGGGCGTGCGGACAATCTTCAACCTGCTCGGCCCGCTGACCAACCCGGCGGGCGCGCCGTTCCAGGTAGTCGGCGTCTCGTCCGAATCCGCCTGCGAAAAGGTCGCTCGCGCGCTGGCGCGTTTGGGGACGCAGCGGGCCTGGGTCGTGCGCGGCGAAGACGGATTGGATGAAATTACGCTCGACGGCAAAACGGTCGTCCACTCCGCGCCGTCCGAAGGCTCAAAGGGTATAGATCGCTTCGAGATCGCCCCGGAAGATTTCGGGCTGCGGCGCGCGTCGATTGACCGTCTGCGCGGGGGCTCGGCGGGAGACAACGCCGCCATCATCCGTGACGTTCTCGAAGGCAGTCGTAAAGACGAGGCGCGCGATCTGGTCCTGATCAACGCGGCGGCGTCGCTGTTTATCGCGGGCGCGGCGAACAGTCTCGACGGCGCGGTCGAAATGGCCGCGCGTTCGATTGAATCAGGCGGCGCGCTGGCGAAGTTAAATGCGTTGCGGCAGATCAGCCAGTCGGGGTCGTAACATCGCAAGTGTGGGACTGATTAAACTTCAGATGATCGCTGTGCGCTGTGACGGAGTCTTTGGAGTGCGGCGACTTG
>DATEMG010000387.1:0-4752 GCA_035275805.1 Blastocatellia bacterium | reverse complement strand
CCCGCCTTCCAGGTCGTTCTCGTGGCATTCGACGTCCGAGCAGCGCGGCTCTCGATCCTGCGCGTGAAAGGCGCAGTAGTTGATGAAGTAATGCGTCTCGGTCTCGACGACACTGTAATAGACGAACGCCCGCGCAGCCGTGTCTTTGTTCTTGTCGGCCGGAGGGCGTTTGGCGAAATTGGCCCAGTTGTTCAACCCGTTCCAGTCGCCGTCGAGATCGAAGCGCGCGATGAAATCGCCGCGACGCTGAATCGGCTGGTCGACGCTCGCGGCATTGCCTTCGTCCTGCGATTGGCCGCGGACCTCGGTGTCTTGAAAGAGAATGGGGGCATGGAAGTAGGCTAGTTTGCGATGGAAATCTCGGCGCCTGGTCATCTCTTGCGCCATGGTTTTTTCCTTGTAGAAAGGAATGAGAGCAAAATGCGCCAGTAGAATCAGCGACGGAAGTATGATTATGACTCGGATCGGTTTCATAGAAAGACAAGCGAGATAGGCGGCAATGTACCATCTTCAATATATCTTTGATTGACGAATGCGGAACATTCGATCAACGCATCAAGAATTTCTGGTAGACGAGAATTGAAGGTTTCTGTTTCGGTGATCTCGATGTGAAGCGCTTCGCCTTCGGACAAAAGGAATCGCGTCATTCCAGCGTCTTCGTCCAAATAGGACATGCAGTCAATCCAAGCGTCCATGTTCATTCCGTAGAAATCCGGGAACCCCATTGTTTCCTTACAGGTTTGGTGAAAAGACTGCCAATCAGTGATTTTGTCAGCGCTCAGGCGAACTCTTGCCATCTTGCAATACCCCTAAATGCTCTGTAAACAAAGTTATTTTACATTTGTTTAAATCAGAGCAAGTGATATTGACACATCCAACGAAATTACAACCATCAAGGGACAGCGTTTGTAGTTAAACTGGATATCGCCAGAAAAAAAATGCTAAACACAATAAAACTTAGTTTACAGACTGCTAAATGTGATCACTCTCGAAAATCAGACTAAGGCAGGTCAAACCCGCCTCGGCTTTCTGCAACTCGCTGATTTCGATCATCTGCGTTTTGAATCCGCGTTCTTCAATCAGCCCGCGGGTTTTCGGAAAGCCGCCAGGCGCCATGACCGTGTCGCCGATGGTCAGTGTGTTTGCGGCGCCGGGTTCGTCTTCAGGAACGTCAATCAGATCGAATCCGGCTAACTGTTGAACGTTGATCCAATTCCGATTTGCAAGGATCGTTTGATGGCCCAGATACACGCAGCCGGTCTTGAGGTGCAGACAGCCTGCCGTCTTGATTGTTTCAATGCGATAACCATAAGGCTCGACAATCTTGCGCAATTGCGAGGCGCCTTCACGATTTGTGCGCCCGCTCAGGCCTGTGTAAAGCGTGCGGCCGACGCGCATCACGTCGCCGCCTTCAATTGTCGCGGGCGGTTGAATGAACTTCAGCGGACGAAAATTCGACAATGCATCGGCGACGCTTTCCGTCTCCGCCTGCCTGCTCGTCGCGCCCGGCCTTGTTATGACAGCCAGTTCGTCCAGCACAATCGCCGCGTCCTCGACAAAGACCGAGTCGGGCAGATAAGGCTCGGCGGGCAGGCGCACAATACTGACGCCCAGTCGCGCAAGGCATTCTTCGTAGCCTCGATGTTGCTCGACCGCTTTGGCGAGGTCAATCTTCTGACGCGCAAGGAAAGTCAACTCGCAATCGGCGAGACTGGGGCTGACTGCGCGAGTGATTGCTGTGAGGGTTCGCTTCTTCAATTCATTTTTGCCGCTTTAACGCCGACGCGTCGCGCCAGTTCGTGAACCTTGCCGATGATCCTCTCTTCAATCTCCGGTTTGTAAGGCCCGGGCAGATCATAATAGATCATCGAATCGATCACCTCGTATCCGCCTTCCTTGAACATCCGCGCCGACGGAATGTAGGAGCAGAGGTCATTGCTGTAGCCCGCGACCCAGACATCGCCGCCGAGTTCGCGTTTCAACCGCAGCGCGTAATCGGTCACGACCTCGCCCGCAAGCGCGATCAGCGTCAAATCTCCGATCTTCAAAATCTGAATCGTGTACGGGTATTCCGCAATCAATTTCCCGTCGCGTTCGTACCGGGCGATCATACGCTCGGCGTGGCGGCGCTTGAAAACATTTTTGTCGTTCAACCGCGATTGAAACTCTTCCTTCGTGGGCGGGCCGTCGAAGGGAATCATCACGCCTCCGATTACAGATTTGACTGCGCCGCTGACGGGCTTGATAGAGCCGCTCGACGCCTGCTCTACCGATTTGGCCAGCGTTTCGCCGTGCTGTTCAGCCAACTCGCGTTTGCTGCGCGGGTACGGATTGATGTCGGCCCCGCATCCGGCGACGAACATCGCGGTCGCGCCCGGATGCGCGCGTTCAACCGCCGCCTGCGCAAATCCCGCGTAATCGCCGCAAAATTCATAAAACTCTCCGGTCAACGTCGTGTTGTGGCAGGCGTAACCGAAGACGACTCCGCGCAGCTTTCCATCCGTCGATTCGACGCGCAGCGCCGGAACTTCGCGATCGACCGCGCCTTCCGGGTTGACGCCGATGACGACGCCGTTGGGATTGAACTGCCGGCGGTTCATCGCAAACGGGGCCGTTGATTTTCCAAAGGAAAGCTTCGCCGGAGACAAATCTTTGATCGCTTCGCCGATGACCTTCAACAGGTTGTTTTTGAGCTGATGCGTGTAATCTTCAATGAGCGCGGATTGGGTCGCATCGAGATCGTAAGAGCCCGCCAGTGAGTTCTTGACCACGGGGCCAGTGTGGGTGTGCGACGAATTGAAGAGCATCTGGTCGCGCCGCAGGCCGTAGCTCTTGTTAGCGTACTCGGAAATTTCGGAGGTGAGAGAGCGTGGCAAACCCAGCAGATCGGTCGTCACCAACACGACGCGGGCGCCGCGCGAATCCTGTATGGCTAAAGCTCTGGCGTAAAGGTCGTGAATCTTGCCCTCCGCTGGTTTTGCGCGGCTGGCGTAACCGGACATCCACACATTTTGTTCAGGCGTGATGACGATCTTTGCGAAGCCTGCTTTCATCCCGGCCTTCATTGTGGCTGGCGCGCGCTTCGATTGCTGCGCGCTGATCGGCGCCGCGAACAGAAGGGTGATCAAATATAACCAAATGTGACGGCTCATTTTTTGCACTCCGCAGATGTAGGGCAAACTGGCAGTTTGCCCTGTTGTCCCGAGAGACCGCATGGATGGAGTCAAGGCAAACTGCCAGTTTGCCCTACATCTGCGCCACGATTTTCATTGTTTCAGGGCGACGTTGTAAATTTCGACCATCTCTCCGGAGCCTATTCTTAACGGCCGGAAGCTCAACTTCAACGGCTCGCCCGGCATGTAATCGTCGTCAAGGACGAAAATTTTATTGATCGAGCGCAAATCACAGAAAGCCGATGGAACCTGGCTCAAATCCGATTGAGTCCTCGGATCGCCCTTTACGTCGCAGCGCGCGACGACGCGTTCGATCTCTTCCAACCGCGCCCGCTTAGGCAGGAGCGCCGTCGTACGGAAATTGCCGCTGCGGTCGATCCTGTAATTGGCGATGCCCCAATCGGACGCTCGCCAGACCGGATCGCCTTTGAGCTTGACGGCTACGCTGAGCGCCGCGCCGGTTTGATTCGAACGGATGTCGAAATAGACGTAATTGCGCAGGTCGTTGATCGCCTGTCCTGGCTTTCGCTCTTCGGTGATCTTCCCCTCACGGATCATCTCGTCGGCCATCACCTGATACGTCCACGGATGGCGATCCATCATCTCTTCGCGCGAGGCCGTTCGCGCGTCGAAGGGCAGGGGGCGCGGCGCGAATCGCATTTCGGATTGGCCATGTTCCGAAAAGTTGTTGTTGACGGTCGCATCGAACATCAACGGATGGTCTGCTTCGAGCTTACCAGCGAACTGCGTATTTTGGTGATTGGCGCCCTGGAAGATCGTCTTCGCCTCTCCCTCGGGGCTGATTCGGGTCTCGCAAACCCATTCGATGTCGGTCGTGCGCCCCCATCGGGCCATCAGCGCCGTCGTCTGAGTGCCGCCGTCTTCGTTGCTGAAGATGACTGTGTAGGTGATGCGATCGTTCGCGCCGGCGCGTTCGGATTCATAATACGCCAGCAGCGGGATATCGCTGAATTTACCGACGGTGTCGGGTCGGGCGTAGATGATCGGCGCGCGCGCGACGGCCTGAAATTCGGGGTGATTGCGATCAATCGTCGTGACCTTCGCGTCGCCGATTTTGACGCCCGTCGCCTTGGTCGCCGACTGTTTGCGGTTGAAATCGACGCGCAGGTTGTGTTCGCCAGGCCCGACGCGACCGAGCATAAGTTGATAATTTAACTCCCGCGCGCCGGCGAAGAGAATTACGTCCTGGTGATACTGGCCGTCTACGTAGATCGTGATGACAGCGGCCTCGGCGCCGCGTTCGCGCCAAGAAGTTCCGGGCGCCGAGGCGGTCAGGTCCAACAGAGCCTCGGATTCGGAGGGAGCGGTGAATCTCTTTTCGAGCAGCGTTTGAGCCGAAATGACGCTTGGCGTCATCAACAGGAAGTTTACCGCCAGCAACAAGGCGTAAAGAACAGGATATTTTATCATCAGTTTTTCCCGATCGCAGATCGTTATCGCTGCGCGCTCGATGTCTGACAAACTTTTGGTCTTTGAGAGTTACTGACCGCCGCATTGAAAGGGTAACCAGGCGACGCGGCGCCGAATCAGTACCGCGAGCGGTAGCGAGCGAGACTCC
>DATEMG010000386.1:0-4524 GCA_035275805.1 Blastocatellia bacterium | reverse complement strand
TTCCGGCAATGACCGACTGACCGAAGCTAGCAGGCAAGGATGCCTGCGCTCCCAGGCGCCCTACGCTCGGGCCGCGATTTTCATTGTTTCAGGGCGCCGCTCACATCGACATGAACGCCCACTCGGAAAATGTGGGACAAGACGCCATCTCGTCTGAAATTATTGATGCGTTTGAAACGCATTCTGTTTCGGACCTCAATAAGTAATCTTCAACGCGAACTGCCAACTCCGAGCGGCTGATTGCGTGCCCGTAATCCGACCGAAGTTTGTGTCGGTCGGATTGGTGTTCGGCGCGCTGAAATTGACGTGGTTGAACATGTTGAACGCCTCGGCGCGGAAGCTGGCGTTGACCCGCTCGGTGATGTTGAATTTTTTGCTCAGCGAAAAATCCCAGCGCTGCTGGTCGTCAGCGCGCAAGCCGCTGAACCGCAGCGGGAAGGAGCGAATGTTGCTGGCCAGTTGTTGCGCAGCGTTGCGGTTGAAGCCTGCGTCAATGTTGAACCAGCGATCCACGTCGCGTTGATCTCCGTCGAGCTTGAGATTCTTGATATCGCCGTTGAATATCACGTTGCCGAAGCCGATCGGCGGCCCCGACTGGCGCTGCGCGATGAAGGCGATCTGCCAGCCGCCGACGAAAGTGTCGGCCCAGCTCGGCAGGTCGTTGGCGAACTTGCGCCCCTTGCCGAAGGGCAGTTCAGCGATGCCACTGGCCGCGACGCGGTGTGTACGGTCGAAGCTGCTGATGGATTCGTACGGCATGGGATCGGCCGCGTTCAGGAACTCGATCGCTTCCATCAACTTCGACCAGGTGTAAGCCATTTGGAAGGTGAATCCTTTGGCGAAGCGTTTCTCGACCTTCGATTGCAGCGAGTGATACCACGAATAGCCGATGGGCTCTTCGACGTTGACAGCGGCGAAATGCGGGAAGGGCCGCAGCAACTGTTCGCGCGTGATATTGCGGCTGGTGAAGATCGGATTGAGGCCGAAGAATGGGTTCCGATTCTGGAACGGCTGCGACAGGAAATTGATCGTCGCCTCATCGCGCACCGTCTTCGTACTAAGATATCGATTAGGAGTCGCGTTGTAATTTCGAGTGACTGCCAGCCGTGTGCCGCGATTGGCGACATAGGCGGTGTCCGCCACGAAGCCCAGAGGCAATTCGTACTGCAGGCCCAACGACCAGCGATGCGCATACGCGTGCTTCATGTTCGGGTCGAAGAATGTGATCGCCTGCCCGACGTTGGTCAACAACCCGCCGCCCGCCCCCTGTGGCGCAAGCAATCCGCTCGGGAACGGATTGGCGAAGGTGGCTACATAAGTTATTCCATTGTCGGGCGACGCCTGAATCGGCGTGCTCTGCGAGAAGCCGGTTTGGACCGGCGCGGTCGTGTTGACGCCCAGCGTGTCGTAAAACAGGCCGTAACCGCCGCGCGCCACCAGCTTCTCCAACGGCTGCCACGCCAGGCCGAAGCGTGGCAGAAAGTTGTTCTTCTCGCCTTTGAAGGGACTGCGCCCGGCGCCACCTTGATTGACGAACTGCAATCCGCCCAGCGCGCGGAACTGCGACGCCGGCAATTCGGGAATCGGGTTGAGCGCATACGCCGCTTTGGCCGCCGCTTCCAGCGGGTTGGATTGATCGAAAGCGAAGCCGGCGACCATTCGGTCGTAGCGTTCGGTGATCGGCGTTTCCAGTTCATAGCGTAAGCCCAGATTGAGCGTCAGCTTCGACGAGAGCTTGAAATCATCCTGCAGGAAAAAACCGAAGAACTTGTCCTGCGCCGCGAAGCTGGCGCTGCGCGATATCGAGCCCGCCGGAATGCCCAGCAGGAAGGCCGCCAAATCCTGCCCGAGGGGCGCGGCGGCGGCGTTGTCCAACGGCCCGCGCAGGAAGGCCGCCGACGTGGCAAAGTTGAAATCCGGCGCGACGTCCGTCTGGAAGCGATTGCCGAACGAGCGGTAAAAACGAATGTCCGCGCCGAAACGCATGTTGTGTTTGCCCAGCAGCCAGGTGTTGGTGTTGGCGAAACTGTGGATCAAGCCGGTGTTTGTGCCGTCGCCGGATTCCCACGGCGATAACGTGGCGAACCCGCCGAGCTGAATGCGCGGCACGGTGGCGATGGACGGGTCCAACAATTGCCCGATCAGGTTTGACGAAAAACCCAGGGAAGCCAGATCGGTCCCCTGGCTGTTACGTTGTTCGGGGAATTTTTGATAGGTTATGCCGTAACGCACATTGGCCACGAAGGTCGGGCTGAACGAGTAAACGTCATCCAGCGCCAGCCCCGCGTTATTGCGGTTGAGTTGAATGCCATTGACATCCGTGCTGAAAAACGTGTTGCCGGTCAGCCCTTTACGCTCCGTCCACGTGTCGTAATGCACGCGCGCGAACATGCGATGCTTCTCGTTAAAGGCGTGATCCACGCGCGCCATATAAACGTCATAACTTTCGAGAATTTTATACGCCTGAAAATAATTGTTGCGCCCCTCGGCCGTGCCGGCCTGATTCGGCAGCGGATAAAAGTTGAGAATCTTGGACGCGAGCGGATTTAGATCTAACAGATTTTTCGGGACGATGTTGTTCGGGAACGGGTCGCGTTGAAAACGCCCCCCCGGGGCTGGGCGCGTCGTGAACGGGTTGTAAAGCTGATAGGTCGCGCCGTTGGGAAGCTTCAACAGGTCAGAGAAATCGCCCTGCCGTTGTTTTTCCGTCGGCACTGTCGCGGTCAAACTGCCCGAATCGCTCCAGCGGTTGCTCTCCCACGCGAAGTACCAGAAAGTCTTGTCGCGCCCGTTGTAAAGCTTAGGCAGCCGGACGGGACCGCCCGCCGACGCGCCGAAGCGGTGGTCCCCGTAGGGAGTGCGCTTGGTGTTGTTTTTGTTGTTGAAGAAATTGGCGGCGTCCAGGAAGCTGTTGCGCTCCCACCAGTGCGCTTCGCCGTGCAGGCCGCTGCCTCCGGTGGCCGTGTTGACGTTGGTCAGCGCGCCGATGGTGCGGCCGACGGTCGCGTCGTAGGAAGAAGTTTGAATCTTGAACTCTTTGACCGAATAGACCGGCGGGCTAAATGCGACGCGCGATTGCCCGTTGCCGACGGGAAAATTGTTCGGGATGCCGTCAATCGTGAAGTCGTTGTTGAATTGCCCGTTGCCGTCGGAGCTGATCTGCGACGGCGCGTTGTTGAAGCCCGCTTTGCGCAATCGCATGTCGGTCGCGTTGACGACGCCGGCGGCGATCAAAGTCAGTTCCATGGGGTTGCCGGCGAACAGCGGCAGTTCCTGCACGCGGCGTTCGTCAATCACCTGGCCGAGCGAAGAGCCTGCGGTGTCGAGAAGCGGCGTGGAGGCCGTAACCTCTATCGCTTCACTGAGCTCCCCGGTTTGCATGCCGATGTTCAGGTCGGTGGTTTCACTCACGCGAACTTCGACGCCGGATTGGACGAAGCGTTTGAAGCCGGTCTTCTCGGCGGTCACCCGGTAGGCGCCGGGCAGCAGAAAAGGCGCGCTGAAACGCCCTTCGTCATTGGTCGTTACTGTCGACGTGACGTTGGTCGCCGCGCTGACTATGTCTACTTTAACTCCCGCAAGCGCCGCGCCGGACGAATCGGCGACTCGCCCCATGATAGTGCCGCGCGATTCCTGCCCGAACGCCTGGATTGCGCCGAGCGATACAATCAGAACCGCCAGAAATGTGGCGCAGCCATGGCCGATAAGCTTCCGCTGTTTTTTCATGTTTGCCTCCGAATTGGGCGCTGCCGGGACCGCGCCCCTCTATAGTTTTTTCTTGTGAATGACCATGCGCATGCAGGCCGCCGTTGCTCTGACCCACGCTATTCCATCAGCATTCCGCCGTTGACTTCGACCGTCTCGCCGGCGAGATAGCTCGACGCCCCTGAAGCCAGGAACAAAATCACGCGCGCGACCTCTTCAGGCGCGCCCACCCGGCCCATTGGAATGACGTTGACGAAATTGCGCAGCGCTTCCGGCGTGGAAAACTGTTCGTGAAATGGCGTGTCTATCACTCCTGGCGAGACGGCGTTTACGCGAACACCGTGCGGCGCCAGCTCTTTAGCAAGCCCTTTGGTCAACGAGATCATACCGCCTTTCGCCGTTGAATAGTGAATCGAACCGAGCGCGCCGCCGTTGCGTCCGGCGATAGAGGTGACGTTGACGATCACCCCGCCTCCGCGCTCGACCATCAAACCGGCGACGGCCTGCGCGCACAGGAACGCGCTCTTCAGATTGAGATCGATGACCTCATCCCAGCGAGCCTCAGTCAGTTCCAGCAGTCGCAACCGCTCGACGAGCGAACCCGCGTTGTTGACCAGAATGTCAACGGGGCCGAATGCCGCGACCGTCTCGGCGACCATCCGCCGCACGTCCGCCGACTTTGTCACATCGGCTCGGACCGTGATAGCGCGTCCGCCCGCGGCGACGATCTTCCGCTTCGCGTCCTCCGCGCCCGCCTCGTTGCGGTGGTAATTTATGGCCACTGCCGCGCCGGCTTCAGCGAGCGCAATAGCGGTAGCG
>DATEMG010000385.1:0-3345 GCA_035275805.1 Blastocatellia bacterium | reverse complement strand
CACATTTTTCATTTGTCATTGCAGGAGCGGCGCGCCTCTGCAATGACAAATGAAAAATGTAAAACGGCAAATGAAAAATGGATCAGTCTCCAGTCGCCAGCTCCTCTTCCGGCAGGCGCTTCTTAGCGGCGCCCGTGAGCTTCTCTACTACATAGAAAGTCACCGGGATGATAAAAATGGCGATCAGCGTGGCGGCCAGCATGCCTACGATGACCACAGTGCCGAGGATCCGCCGCCCCGCCGCGCCTGCTCCCGACGCGATCCATAGAGGCGCGCAGCCCAGGATGAAAGCGAACGAAGTCATCAGGATCGGTCTCAAGCGCAGGCGCGCTCCTTCCAGCGCCGCCTCCGCCAGACTGCGGCCTTTCTCGAATTCGGCCTTGGCGAACTCGACGATCAAAATCGCGTTCTTTGCGGCCAACCCGATCAGCACTACCAGCCCAATCTGGGCGTAGACGTCGAGGTCGTAGCCACGCAACATCAGGCCGGCGAAGGCGCCGAAGATCGCAATCGGAACCGAGAGCAGAACCGAGAACGGCAGCGACCAGCTCTCATAAAGCGCCGCCAGGATCAGAAATACGAAGACGAGCGACAGCGCGAACGACGTGAAGGCGTCCCCCGAAGCCTTCCTCTCCTGGTAAGAGAGGTCGGCCCAGTCGTAGCCGATCTCCGGCGGGAGCGTCTCCTTCGCCACTTCTTCGAGCGCGGCCATCGCCTGCCCCGAACTGTAGCCAGGCGCGGCGGCCCCCAGGACTTGCGCAGCGCGGTAGAGGTTGAAGCGGTTGGTATATTCGGGGCCGCTGATGCGGCGCGTGGTCACGAGCGACGAAAGCGGAACCATATTGCCGTCGTTGTTGCGCACGTAATATTGATTTATGTCCTCTTCGCTGCGGCGCTCGGAGCCTTCCGCCTGCAGGAAGACCCTCCACTGACGGCCGAAGCGGTTGAACTGGTTCAGGAAGAGGCCGCCCAGATAGGCTTGCAGGGTCTGGTAGACATCCGCCACCGCCACGCCCTGCTTCAATGCTTTATCGCGGTCGACGTCGGCATAGATTTGTGGGACCGAGGCGGAGAACTGTGAAGTGACTCCGGCAAGCTCTGGCCGTTTGCGACATGCTTCGAGGAACTTTTGGAGGTTCTGGGACAGAAATTCAACTGACCCGCCGCTGCGATCCTGCAGCCAGAACGAGAAACCGCCCGCGCTGCCGAGTCCCGGGATCGAAGGCGGCATGAAAGCGAAGGCCATCGCCTCAGGCACGTCGGTCGCCAAAGCGCGGTTCAAGCTCGCGATGATTCCCTTCACTTCAAGATCCTCCGACGTGCGCTCATCCCATGGCTTGAGGCCGATGAAGAAGAACCCCTGGTAGCTCGCCGAAGTGCGTGTCAAGAGGCTAAATCCGCCGATCGTGGTGTAATACTTCACCCCTTCGGTCTTTCCTAAAATCCCCTCGACCTTTTTCAACACCTGATCCGTCCTCTCCAACGAGGCCGGGGCGGGAAGTTGGACATTGAGGAACGCGTATCCGTAATCCTCTTCGGGCAAGAAGCTGGTCGGGAGCCTCTTCCCTATGACGCCGTCCACGACCGCGAAGAGCGCGACGATCGACACGCCTATCGCCGCTTTCCGGATCAGGGCGTGGCTCCAATTGATATAACCGCGCGTCGCCTTCTCGAACAAGCGGTTGAACCCGCCGAAGAATCGGGCGAAAACGCCTTTGGATTTTTTCCGCGGCCTCAGCAGCAGCGCGGATAGCGCCGGCGAGAGGGTAAGCGCATTGAATGCCGAGATGAGAACGGAGATCGCAATCGTCACGGCAAACTGCCTGTTCAAGCGCCCCTGGATGCCGCCCATGAACGCCACCGGCACGAAGACGGAAGCGAGGATCAGAGCGATGGCGATGACAGGCCCCGAGACCTCTTTCATCGCCTGGATCGTGGCTTCGCGCGGCGACATCCCCTGCTCGATATGATGCTCGACCGCCTCCACGACCACGATCGCGTCGTCGACGACCAGGCCGATCGCCAGGACCAGGCCGAAGAGCGACAGCGTGTTGATGGAAAAGCCCAGCATCGGAAAGGCGGCGAACGTGCCGACGAGCGACACCGGGACGGCGATCATCGGAATGAGCGTCGCCCGCCAGTTCTGCAGGAAGAGAAAGACCACCAGCGTCACGAGGATCATCGCCTCGAAGAGCGTCCTGATGATGTCCTTGATGCCTTCGGTCACGGGCAACGTCGTGTCGAGCGCGATTACATAATCGAGGTCGGCGGGGAAACGACTTTTGAGTTCCGCCATCGTCTTCTTGAGACCGTCGGCTACCTCCAGAGCGTTCGACCCGGGGGCCTGAAAAACCGCGATGATGGCGCTGGGTTGGCCGTTGATGCGCGACCGCTGTTGATAGTTGAGAGCGCCCAGTTCGATACGCGCGACATCCTTCAGCCGCACGACCGAGCCGTCTGGGTTGGAGCGGACTACGATCTGGCCGAATTCTTCGGGCGTCTGCAGCCGACCCTGCGCGCGGATGGTGTAGGTCATCTCCTTGCCGGGCGGCGAAGGCTCCGCGCCCACCTGGCCCGCCGGGTTGACGGCGCTTTGCTGCCGCACGGCGCTGGCCAGATCGGGGACCGCCAGGCCCAGCTTGGCCAGCGCGTCCGGCTTGACCCAGATGCGCATCGCGTAATCGCTCGCGCCGAAGTTCCGCACCTCGCCCACGCCCGGCACGCGATAGAGCACATCGTTGATGTTGATGTTCGCGTAGTTGGCCAGGAAGAGCGAATCGTAGGTGTTATTCGGCGAGTAGATCGAGAAGACGAGCATCGGAAGTCCCGTAGACTTCCGTATGGACATGCCGAACTGGTTGACGTCGGTCGGCAGGTTCGGCTGCGCCTGCGCAACGCGGTTCTGCACGTTCACCTGATCGGTGTTGACGTTGGTGTCCACGTCGAACGTAACCGTCAATTGCTGTGTGCCGTCGTTCGCGTTGGTGGACTGCATGTAGAGCATATTGTCCACCCCGTTCATCTGCTGTTCGAGCGGCGTGGAGACCGATTGCTCGATCGTGACCGCATCAGCCCCCGGGTAGGTCGTCGACGTGATGATCTGAGGCGGGACGATGTCCGGGAACTGCGCCAGCGGCAGCCTCCGCATCGAAATGAGGCCGGCGAGGACGGTAACGATGGCGATTACCATCGCCACGATCGGACGCCGGATGAAGAAGTTGGAAATCATAAGGTCCTTTGGAGTGGGGAGTGGGGAGTGGGGAATGGGGAGTGGGGAATGAGCGCCAACCCTGTAGTAACTGAGCAATGATCAACGAGCTATAAAATGCTCAGTTCCTAAATTCA
>DATEMG010000384.1:0-5689 GCA_035275805.1 Blastocatellia bacterium | reverse complement strand
TCGCCCCGTCGCCCTGTCGCCCCGTCGCCCCGTCGCCTTAGGGGCTTGCAACTTGCTGAGCTAATACCGAAACTACGCTGGTAATGACCATCAACGATCCAATCATTCACCCGGCCTTACTCGATCCGCGCCAGTGGGCGGAGGTCGATCTGTACGGCGCGACGTCCAACATCGATCGCGAAGCGATCTCGGGCGCCGAACATCACACGCCCGACCGCAAGGTGGAGATCAAACATCTAAAGCTCGACCTGCGTTTCGACCACGAGCGGCGTTACGTCGAAGGCTCGGCCACGTTCACGCTCTCGCCGATCAACGACGGCCTGACGAACTTCGAGCTGGACATCGCGGAGATGGAGATCGAGAGCGCCACGTTGACTTCCGTCGAGGAGCGTGGCGCGGACGGTCCGCAGAAGGCGCCCGATCAGGCCGCCGGCTTCCTCCCCCGGCGACTCGAATTTGCGACGCGCCCCGAAAAATTGGAGGTCGAATTAGACCGGCGCTATGCCCGCGGCGAGCGGCTGACCATCGATATCGCCTACTCTTGTTCGCCGCGCAAGGGACTCTTCTTCGTCGAGCCTGACGAGGTCTATCCGAACAAGCCGCGCCAGATCTGGTCGCAGGGCGAGAACGAGGACGCGCACTGGTGGTTCCCCTGCCACGACGTGACCAACCAGAAGATGACTACGGAGATAATCGCCACCGTCAAGGCGCCTTACTTCGCGCTCTCGAACGGCGAATTGATCGGCGTCCGCGAAAACCACGAAGAAGGCTGGCGGACCTATCACTGGAGCCAGCCGCAGCCGCACCCGGCATACCTGGTCTCGATCGTCATTGGCGAATACGAGGCGCTCAGCGATGATCACGCCGGGTTGCCTGTCAGCTATTACGTCTACAAAGACCGCGTCCACGAAGGCCGGCGGCTCTTCGCCGCGACGCCACGAATGATCGAATTCTTCGGGAAGAAGTTCGGCTACGCTTACCCGTACCCGAAATACGCCCAGGTTCTCGTGGACGACTTCCTGTTCGGCGCAATGGAGAACACCTCGGCCTCGACCTTCACCGACCGCTGCCTGCTCGACGACCCCGCGACGATCGATTTAAGCTACGACGACATCGTCGCGCACGAGTTGGCGCATCAATGGTGGGGCGATCTGGTGACCTGCAAAGACTGGTCGCACATCTGGCTGAACGAGAGTTTCGCGACCTACAGCGAGTACCTCTGGCGGGAGCAAGAGCGCGGGCGCGACGAAGCGCGCTTCGCGCTCTTCCAGGACTTCCTGACCTACCTGCGCGAAGACCGGACGAGCCACCGCCGCCCGATTGTCTTCAACCGCTACCGGTTCTCCGAAGATTTGATGGATCGCCACGCTTACGAGAAAGGCGCGTGCGTCCTCGACATGCTGCGGTGGGAATTGGGCGACAACGCCTTCTTCAGAACGCTCGCGCATTACCTGCGCAAACACGAATTCGGGAACGCCGAGACCAACGATTTCAAAGTCGCCATCGAAGAGGCGACGGGGCGGAACCTTCACTGGTTCTTCGACCAGTGGCTATACGGCCCGGGCTACCCCGAACTGGAAGTCGCTTACGAGTGGCGGCGCGAACAGGGCCTGTTGAAACTCTCAGTCAAACAGGTTCAGGGGACCGAAGACGGGACGCGCGTCTTCCGCTTCACCGCCGAGATCGAGATCGTAACGGCCGAACCCGGCGATGTGACCGAGGCCGAGCGGCGCGCGAGCTATAAGGTTGTCGTCGAAAAAGCCGAGCAGGATTTCTACTTCCCCTGCGAATCGAGGCCGCGAATAGTCCTCTTCGACAAAGGCCATCGCATCTTCAAAGTCATGCGCTTCGAGAAATCGGCGCAGGAGCTGAGCTTTCAACTGACTCGCGCCGAGGACGCCATGGATCGCGCGCGCGCCGCAAGAGAGTTGAGCGTCTTCAAGAGCGCGGGCGTGACGGGATTATTGCTTGCGACCGCGCTGAGCGATGATTTTCACGGCGTGCGAATGGCCGCCGCCGTCAGTCTGGGCGAAATCGGAGTCGAAGGCGCCGGAGCGACACTGATCACCGCGTACCGCATGTCGAAAGACCCGCATGTGCGCCGCGCCTGTGTCTGGGCCCTGGGCAATTTCAAAGACGAAGAGACAATCAACCTACTGGGTGAGGCTCTGGGCGGCGACGAAAGCTATTACGTCGCCGTCGCGGCGGCGCGCGCCCTGGCCTACATCGGCGGCGATAAGCCGTTCGATATTCTCCGCGCCTCGATCTCCCGCACGTCCTGGCAAGAGGTCATCGCCGCATCTATTTTCCACGGCTTCGCGCAGGCCAAAGAGAAACGCGCCGTCGAGCTGGCCATCAATCACAGCAAATACGGCGAGCGAGCGCCCATCCGTGTAGCCGCGATAGCCTGCCTGGGCGCGCTCGGCAAAGAATTGAACAAAGAGAAGAAGGACGACCAGGTGGTCGACCACCTGATCGATTTGCTGAAAGACAAGGCCGTCCGCGCGCGCCTCGGCGCGGTCAAGGCCCTGGGCAAGATCGGCAATAAACGCGCCCTCCCACCCCTGCGCGAGGCGCAACGGCGCGAATGCCTCGATATGATGAAGGGCGCGCTGGAGGATGCGATCAAGTCTTTGGAGGAAGCAGAGAAGTAACTCAAACAGCGATTAGCAAAACAGAGGCGAATGGACTGGCTGCTAAAAATTCTTGAGGGTTTGGTAATCGGCATAGGTATTCCATTTTGTCTACACCTTCTGGCCAGGCTCTTCCCATTCAAGCCGCAAAGTCCTCCCAGAGAGCCTGTTTCTTTTGATGAGTTGAAAAGTAAATACAACAACTTGATGGTGGCCTCGATAATACCTTTTTTTGCGTTTTGGCCTCTGGGCTGCTATCTGGTTTATCAAAGTTTAGTCTGGGCCTTCCATCAATCCTTGCCGAATGTCGAGGAAAACCGTTATTTGATGCCCTTTTATCAAAGGCTCTTCCTGGCTCCTACGTTTTTCATTGGCCTCTATTTAGCCATAATCCCGACAGATTTGATCTGTCGTCTGAGATTGAAGGAAAAGTATGCCGAATACACCCTTTATGGGAATCTCTTGTACGGCTTTGACACCTGGAAAGCGACAAAGATCCTGGGGGTTGTGACTCTAGTTCCTTGCGCAACATTCACGATTTTCGCAATGGATTGCTACGCCAGATTTACTGATAATCAGATAATTACGAATCAGTTCCTGGGTTTTGGCGAAACTGCCCACAATTACAGTCAGGTCACAAGAATCAAGTCTGTCAGGTTTAATGTGGCCGTAGGCGACAATGGCAGCGAAAGTCCTTACCACGTTGTTCACTTTAGCGACGGCTCGAGTTGGTCAACAATAAACGGCTTGTATGCGGCTGATCAAAACCCCAAGCTGTCATACGAAAAAGAACGGGAAATATTCGCTTTTGTCGCAAAGAAGTGTGGCAAAGAGATTGAACGCTACGATTTTTTGAACGGGGAAGATGACCGATGATCTACGAACATTTGCCGGATCGTTCTCGATAAAGTATAACTTCGCAACTGAATGAGCGTTCATTCAGGTTTAGATTCACATCTTCATCCTGACGCAATTCAAAGGGGAATGATCTATACACCAGCGACATAGGAGTCGTAATGAAAATCATAGTTTGTCTGAAACAAGTGCCGAAGGCCGACTCGATCCTTCGGATCAACGAAGAAGGAACGTGGATTCAGGATCGCGATCTGACTTATGAGATCAACGAATCGGACGCTTACGGGCTTGAGGCCGCGTTGCAGCTCAAGGAGAAGCATGGGGGCGAGGTGATCGCGCTCTCGCTCGGTCCGGCGCGCGTGCAATCGGTGATCAAGGAGGCTCTGGCGCGAGGGGCCGATCGCGGCATACACCTGGAAGATCCGGCCTTCGACAAGCTCGACGCTTTCGGCGTCGCGACCGCGATAGCCGCCGCAGCGAAGGCCGAAGGCTTCGATCTGCTGTTGACCGGCCTGCAATCGGACGATTTCGGATTCGCGCAAACGGGCGTGATCGCGGCCGAGCTGCTGGGGTTGCCGCACGCGACCATCGTGATGGACGTCGAGTCGCAGGACGGGAGCATCCGGGTGAAACGCGAGCTCGAAAGTGGTTTTTTCCAGTGGGTCAGCATGCCGTCGCCGGCCGTGTTGACGATTCAATCGGGCATCAACACGCTGCGCTACGCCACGCTCAAAGGGATCATGGCCGCGAAGAAGAAGGAGATCAAAAAGCTCGGCGCCGCCGCGCTCAGCGTTGACCCGGCCCAACTCGCGCCCAAGATGGAATTTCGCAGCGTCCACCTGCCGGTCAAAAACAAACAGACGCAATTCATCGAAGGTTCGCCGTCGGAGGTCGCGGCGAAGTTGATCGAGAAACTGAAGAACGAAGCTCGGGTTTTCTAAATCAAAGCGTATAACTTGGGGACAAAAATTTGCCACAGAGACACCGCAGACACAGAGACGAAGAGAAAAAAGAGAGAAAGCAGCGCTATGCCTCTCTTTCCTTTCCTCTCTGTGGCTCTGTGGCTCTGTGGCAAACGATAAAGGACAAGGGAAATGGCAAACGGAATTTTAGTTTTCATCGAACACGTTGACGGCAAAATCAATCGCGCGTCATACGAGGCCGTGCGGGCGGCGCAGTTGATCGGCGCGCAGACCGGGCAGGAGGCTTCGGCGGTGGTCTTCGGGCATGGCGTCGGCGAGATTGCCGCCGAGGTCGCGGCGAAGAAGGTCAAGACCGTTTACACCGTCGAGAGCGAGTGGCTGAAACATTACACCGCCGACGGCTACACAAATGCGTTCAGGCAGGTGATAGAGCAGACGCAACCCGCGCTGGCGCTGATGACACACACGTACGAGGCGCGTGATTTCGCGCCCAAGCTGGCGGCCTCGATGAAGCGGATGTTGCTCGGCGACAACATCGGCTACAAAATTGATGGCGGGAAGGTAGTCTTCACCCGCCAGATCTTCCAGGGCAAGCTCGCAGCCGACGTTGTGCCAGTGGGCGACGCGCCGCATTTCGCCAGTTTCCAGATCGGAACGTTCCGCGGCGACGAATGCGAGGCGGGTCAGGCCGCAATCCAGTCTCTGACGGTCAATCTAGACGCCGACCTCATCCGCCAGCAGCCCGAAGAACGATTCAAAGAAGCCAAGGCGGCCGTCGATCTGACGCAGGCGCCGCTGATCGTCTCCGTGGGGCGCGGGATCAAGGAAGAGAAGAACATCGAGATCGTCAAGAAGCTTGCATCCGCGCTAGGCGCCGAACTGTCAGCCTCGCGCCCGATCTGCGACAACGAATGGCTGCCGATGGACCGCCAGATCGGGTCGTCGGGTCAGACCGTCGCGCCGAAGCTCTACCTGGCGGTAGGTATTTCCGGCGCGATCCAACACATCGTCGGGATGAAAGGCGCGCGCACCATCGTGGCCATCAACAAAGACCCCGAAGCGCCGATCTTCGAGATCGCCGATTACGGCATCGTCGGCGACCTGTTCGAGATCGTGCCGGCGCTGACGGCTGAAGCCGAGAAGATGACTAGGTAGAAGGGCGCCTGGGAGCGCAGGCATCCTTGCCTGCCAGCTTCGGTCAGTCGGTCATTGCCGGAAACCTCGCAGGCAAGGATGCCTGCGCTCCCAGGCAGTTTGCCCTACCCTTTCTGAGGAAAA
>DATEMG010000383.1:0-4838 GCA_035275805.1 Blastocatellia bacterium | reverse complement strand
AGCCGCTCGCTACCGCTCGCGGTACTGACCCGTCGCCTCAATAACTTCGTTAACAAAGTACTGAACGACATTGTAGGGGCGGATTTTCCCCTCCCAGTGGCGCGTATTCCGAGCCTGATCGTCACGGCCACGGACGCGGGCGGGTAGCGCCCGCAGGAGGGGCGCGGAAAACCCGCCGCTACAACGTCATCGCATTTGTTTCTCAAAGACCGTATGGATCCGCTTAGTCCACGGATGTGATTTCTTCCGGAGGCAGGAGAACGAACGAGCACTCGCCGTTGTTGGGTTGGCAGGTGAGTGTCCCGCGGCGAATCAGCTTCGTCGTCGTCTCGTCGGGGAAGGTCATTGGGTATTTGGCGCTTTTGAGCGCCGCCGCCAGCGGGCGCAGCTTCTCGGCGCCGCGAATGAACCGCGCCCCAGTGACCTGGGCGGAGCGCTCGGCGCCGGGAACGGCGACGATGTAAAACTCCGCCTCCAACTTCTCCTTTTCGCCTTTGAGCAACGACCCGAGTTTGATCGCGCGGAGTTCGGTGAGTTCGGCTTTCGCTTTGCCGATGAGCGACTCCACCTTATCTTTGTCGGCGAGCCGGGTCAGGTTCTCGCGCGCTTCGGGCACGGGGCGGTATCCGACGGCCGCCAGGGCGTACCAGCGGACGGCCTCCTCTTTTTTACCGCGCTTTTCGCTGATCTGGCCCAGGTGATCGCTTACCTCGCTGTGTTGGCCGAGCCCCCACGACGCCAGGACGTATTTTTCCGCGAGGTCCAGATTGCCTTTTTTGAAATGCACCCAGCCGAGCGTGTCCCAGTAAGAGGCGAGGCTGTTCAGTTCGGTCAGATTTTCCAGCGTCAGGCGGTCAATCTCGACATTGCGGAGCTCGGCCGCGACCGCCGCCACGGCCGATTCGGCGTACTGTTGGGCCTTCTCGAGATGCAGATCGCCGAGCGAAAGGTAGTAGGCGACGTTGTTCCAGGTCATCGGTTCCGCCGAAAGCTTGATAGCGCGGTCGAAGGCCTCGGCCGCTTTCTCCGGCTGGCCGAGGCTCACATAAGCTCGTCCCAGGCCTATTTGATACCTATCCTCCTGATCGGGGTTCAAAGAGATCGCTTGTTCGAGCTCCGGGATCGCCTCTTTGTACTTGCGCCATTCGATCAGCAAGAGGCCCAGATTGCCATGCGCCCACTTGTCCAACGGCAAGATCTCGATGTGTTTGCGAAACGCCCTTTCCGCCTCTTCATATTTCTGCTGCTGCAGGAAGATTTGGCCCATCAGGTTGTAAGAAAAATCGTCGAACGGATTGCTCCTGGTTATTTCGCGGAGGACTTCGACCGCAGCGTCGTATTTACGCTGCGCGAAGAGAGCATAGCCCAGTTGCCGGCGCGCGAATTTGTGCGCCGGTTCTTTCGCCAGCGCGCGTTTAAGCAGTTCTTCCGCCAGCGCATAATTCCCATTCTCCAGGGCCGCGCCGGCGGTCTTGAGCAGTTCCTCCACCTTCATGGATTCCGGGATTGAAGGCGCGCCGGCGACGTCCGTCTCGACCGAGACGGTCTGCGCCCCGTCGGCGTTCGCCGAAGCCTTGAACGCCAGATAATCCTGTATACGGGAGGCGGGAATTTCGCGCTGCAGCAGGCGCAACGACCGCTCCGCCAGGATTGTGTTTCCTTCAAGCTTATAGCTTGAACGATATTCCGCATAATCCCTCGTCACCGTCACCGGGACGGGCGGGCGTATTCGATATCTGGCCGGCAGGGTGAGTTTCAACCGATAGGTGATTTCAGTCGGCGATCCCAGTTCGATCGGCTTTGAGTCTTCCCGCTTATCGGGGTCGGCGTCAGGCGGGCTGATTGACAGAATCGGCAGGTTCAAAGCGAATTTTTTGCTGGACCAATCGAGGAAGCCTGACTTGGTGAAATCGTATTCCACCTCAAATGGCTTTTCAGTCGCTCCCGGGTCGCCTGGTCTTACGTCGGTCACTTCCTTCCCCCATACGCTGTCATAGGAGAAATATACGCTGAGTCGCTTCCAATCGGCCTTCGACGCCTTTCTGAACATCATCCGCATATAAAGCTCCGCGTCGCCGCGGACGTTGGAATGCGAACGCCCGCTCAATTCGCCGAGGTCGTTGACCTTGCCTTCGATATCCACCATGACCTTGTTTAGAAAGGGGGGATCGGCGGGCGTAGTCTCGAGCCTGGCGGGGGCGTTTTCGGGGATCACCAGAGCCTGCTTCTTGCGCAGTGTAGGAGAGAGCAGTCGGAACGGCGCCACCTCCGCCGTCGTGTCCACCCAGAGCGTCTCTTTGCCGAGCTGAATGGCGGTGATCACATGGTCGAATTGGGCGGGCGAAGGCACGTCGGGATCAAGCTTGCGCGAAGAGTTGATGAGCGCCGGGTACGCGCGCACGCCCGTCGCCGCCAGCATCGAGGACAGCAGCGTGTGTTTGTCCTTACAGTCGCCGTACTGGTTGGCGAAAACCTCCGTCGCCGGATGCGGCTGGTAGCGGCCCTGCCCGAACGAGAGGCTGACATAGCGAAAGTTCTTCGCCACGTAATTGTATAACGCCTCGACCTTCTCCAGATCACCGTTGAGTCCCTTGGCCTGCTCCAAGACTTTGGCGCGAATCTTGTCGTCAGGCGTAATCCGATCGCGCTGAAGCGAGGCGTACCACTGCCCGACCTCGTCCCAACTCTTGAACGTGGTCATCTGAATCTGGGGCTGTTTCGGCTCGTCTAACTCCTCTTTTTTCTTCTCATCGTCCTTCTCGTCGTCTTTGTCCGCGTCCTCCCGCTTGAGGTTCGCGTGTTTCCAGGAATAGACGCGCCGCCCGTTCTGTTCCTTGACGACCGGGTCAAGCCCCGCCTCAGTCTTCAGTTGCGGCGCGCTGCCATGTGGGATGTCTATTTCGAGACGCTCGTCGAGCGTTATCCAGGAGCCTTTGAGAAAGTTGTGCTCGAGCCAGAAATGATTCGGCGCCAGCGGCGTTGTTATCCGCCAGACGACACGGTATTCGAGCGTGTCTCCGGGACGGAGGCCGGGTACCGTCACGTGCTTCAATCTGAGGTCGGTGTAGACCGGGGCTTCACGCGAAATCGGGGCGGTCAGGTCCTGGACGGCGGAAGCCTGCGCCTTCACCTCGCTCCCGTCAGTTTTGCGGACGCTGACGTGTTCAATGTCCAGTTTTTCGTTGGCGGAGCTGTAAGGGAAGACGAGCTGGCCGAAACTCTCTACTCCGGCGTCGCTCTGGACTTTGACGCGGAAAGTTTGTTCGCGCTGACCGGTCCCGTCTTTTTCGAACCGGTAGGAGGTCGCCATCCGCTCGATGACATAGGCCTCCTGCGAATAATCGGGTTGTTTCTGTTCGGCCGCCGGCGCTTTGGCGCCCGCCGGCTCCTGCCGCTGTTGCGGCGCCTGTGGGGATTGGGCCGCGATGAAGCGATCGAACTGAAACGACGAAGAAACGAGAAGCAGGGTAACGAGACAAGTTTTTCTGAGATGGCGCATCGAATTTATCTCCTGTTACTGGTTCAGTGCGGCGAAACTGGTCTGGCGATTGATTCTTGAGCGAGGCTGATGAATCAATCAGCGCCTTTTCTAATTCAGATATTCACCCACTGTCAATGACGATTACGAAGATTGCAATGGCTTTTCAGAGATATCGTAATTCGGCATACCGCCGGGCGATGTCTCCGAAATTCGTTCCTACGGAATTGTTGCTGCGGAAGAGTTTCTGGCTGTTTTCAGAGCGTGTTTTAAAAGCGGCGTCAATTTAATCGAGTGGGCGTCAGACGGATCATCGTGATGCGAATGAAAGCCTCGTTCGACTTTGCCAAGTATTCATAGTCCTTGCTCAACCGGCTAGCCTTGGGCCAAAAAACCCTACCATGCTCAAACTCCATCTCCAATAAATAATGCTAAAATTGGAAAAGTATTTCATGTAATATTCAAGGACATTGCCGTTTAAGGTAAGAGATTAGGCGGTCGGGCGTGTTCGTCACGATTCCGTCGACGCCGATCGAGGTCATCCGCGCGAACTGTTTCTCCGCGTCAGCGGTCCACACATAGAGTTTCTTGCCGTTCGCCCGGGCGCGCTCGGCCAGATAGCCGTAGCAAAGCTCGACCCGCATGCACAGGACCTGGTGTTTGACGCGCCTGAGCGCCAACCACGGAAAGGCCTCGCGCCACCGGACCATCGGATGTAACGTGGCGTTGCCCAATATCAATCCAAGTTCCGTGTCGCGGACTTCCTCGCCAAGCCCCTGCATCAATTCGATGTCGAACGAGGCCAGCATGACCTGCGACTGGCATCGCCTCTCCCGGATCGTCCGCAGCGCTGGCGAAGCGGCGCGCGGGTCTTTGATCTCCAGGTAGAGCTGAACTTTACCTAGCGTCAGATCGAGCGTCTCGTCAAGCGTCGGAACGCGCTCGCCTTTGCCGGCGTCGGCGCGCCTGACTTCGGCAAGCGTCAAACGGTCGACGCGCCCCGTCATGTTCGTCGTGTGATTGAGCGTCGGGTCGTGGATGACCACGACGTGGTTGTCGCAGGTGATGTGCAGATCGAGTTCGATCATCTGCGCGCCTTGCCGGATGGCGAGGTCGAAAGCGCGCAGAGTGTTCTCGGGTTCGTAGGCCGACGCGCCGCGATGGGCGATGACTAAAGGGGGCATAAAGTTTCAAACTTCAGGCTGCTCATAATTAGTCCGTTAACTAAGTTTAGGCGACGAGTCAGTACCGCGAGCGGTAGCGAGCGGCTGTTTGTGGAGGCGACGCTCGCTACTGCTCGCGGTACTGACTCGGAAATGCGAATTGACGGCGGCTTGCCCGGTGTAATTCAGCCCCGCGG